>JAEOTN010000487.1 GCA_016839865.1 Promethearchaeota archaeon
ATCGGGCCGATTTCGATTAATGAAAAATAAAATGAGATGATTTTAGTAGTGGAAAAGAATGCTGTAAATTGCAGTCCTAAATCTAGAACAAGGATGGCTAAAATAATGATCAATTTCTGATTTTTAGGACCTTTCAAAGCAGGGTTCTTGATTATTTCTAATATAGTCGAGAACAAAACCATTACGAAAAGTATCCATGATACAGGAAGAGTCCATATGATTGAAGAGGGAGATACGACTCCTAAAGCAGTAAGGTGCCATGCTTTTACCCCAACTTCATGAAATGTCAATGCCCAGAAAGGATAAATCCACCAAGGATTACTATAATACTCATTTTTTCGATAAAATAATCTCCTAACATAATACATTAACACAACGAATACAAATGCAGCAACGAATTGGTAATGATAAAAATCAAAGATGAAGGTAGCTCCAAAGATCCAAACTACTAACCAAGTAAAAACTTGGAAAATTGGCACCCAATTATCCTTTAAGAATGATAGTGTTGATCTTGACTCATATTTCGTTTCAAATTTCAGAAATTCATCCATCTTTGACAACCTTTCTTTCCCAAAATAGATTTTTTTCAATTTTAATGACACATTTACAAATGGAATAAGTAGAAGAGTAGATTTTTTGGCATTTTCATGACTCAATAATCTGATTTCCATATCTGGAAGAAAATACATTAAGAGATAGAAAATTTCGGTTAGTAAACCATAGAAAAACATAGGAAACCCCTGATAAAATGCTTTCACGCTTAGAAGTTTTGCTCCTTCTGCAATTAAATAGAAATTCCATGCAAAACCCAGCATAAACACAAATATCCATCCAAAGGATTCATGAACTGGTTTTGTTTTGATCGAATATTCTGAAAAATCGAATATTGTAGATTTGTGTTTACGAAATTTCATGGTTTCAATCGTTATCCCAATCGACGATTTTAAAATATTTAATGTATGAATATTTTCAAGTAAATGTGGGATAAATACCACAAAATTGCAGAATATCGATAAAAGAATAAAAACACCTACCGGTAATGGAACCAATATCTGAAAATTATGCTGTAAACATCCCGCTGCTACAGGTATAAAGATAATTTGAATGAGGATGTGAAGAAACTTCACAAGATCAAACCCATGTAGTTTAATCTCAGATTTTCTTGATTCACTCATCCTTGAATCCCCTCCAAAACGCTAGTATGGTTACAGTATTCACTAATTGGACCGTGTCCTTGCCAAACTTGAGCAATTTCACTAGCGGATATCTTTTGTGGAGTTAGATTTAGACTTAATTCTGGTGCTTCAATCCAATTCATGTAACGAGCCCACCAATAAATTGCAGTATAATCGGCTAGAGACTCTTCACGATGGATATCATACGCTGGAGTAACAGGATGACGAAGATTAAAGGGATTTCTTTGCCAAATCCAATCCTCTCTCGTCCGCCAGTCAAATGGAAGAGACCATAAGGTATGTTCTTTCATTTCCAAGAACCCAACAGCATCATCAAGGACTTTTAATATTTTATTCTGTGAGTATTTCTCTGCAAGTGGATCCATAAGAAGCTCTACTCTATCTTCTTCCTTAGAATAATCCAAACCATGATCAAGGAAATAATCGGATAACTCGGAATAGTCAGGTTCTTGATAAATGTTAAATCCATGCCAATAATCATCTGCCATTCGAGCTAACGAATCGTTAATCTCTAGTAGAATATGGTTATAATGGGATATGTTCGCTACTGCAGAATCTGGATTCCTAATCTGAGGATCCATAGATAAATATAACGTCTGAAAGAATGCATTTTTTAAACATTTAATCGCATGGTAATTATCTTCCAACAATTCATAATAGGTATCATTTATACCAGAATTTCGATCGAGATACCACCATGACCATTTTACCATCCAATTTAAGTTAACCGGATAAAATGACGGCCACACATTGTGATACCCATTATAATTATTCTGCATCATCAAGAAATTGTATTGTGTCAGACTTTCATAATATAATCGTGAATATTTTACTGGATCAACTTCCATTGCAACTCGTAAAAATGCGGGGGGTAGCTCCCAAGCCCAAAATGGAGAGCCATCCATATCCGCTCCATTAGTTCGAAGTGAATTTATGTCTCCTTCCATAGGTTCAATGGACTTCCAATCATTTCGGATCAAGTTGTCGACAACTTCAACTAATAATGCCCCTGCTCGTTTTTGTATCTCAGTGTTTTCCACAAAATTCATTATACTCGCAATTCCGAACAAGAATCCTAGGTTTTGATCTCTGGATGTATCCCCAACTACAAACCAGTTTGAAAAATCATAAGCGAAATTTTCTACGTTTCCCCATTTAGTATGTACAGTAGTAGCGGGACAATTATTTCCGTAATAGAAGTCCCACCGATCAGGCTGTTCTGCGTTAATTCCAAACGTATTATTTGGAAAAGAAAATCGGATGAGATGTCCCGGTATCCCAGAAGCACGAGTTTGGATCCAATATCCATCTAAAATACGCGCAATTTGTTGTTCAGCGGCTTGAGTACCGTTAAGATTTCCTTCTCTATTATATACCGCCCAACGCAAGCATTGAGCATGAAGATACAAACCGGAACGCCAAGGACTATCCCCTAGATGATTCAGACTAACCATTCGAACATCTGACAAGTTGTTCCACCATCCAGGACTTGAAAGATCATCAGGAGTCCATGTATACGGATCTGCAACTCCATGTTCAGGAAAATAATTCTCAGCAAATTGAGGGACACCAAACATTCCCATTGGCATGTGGTAGAGTGCTTGTCTCATTTCCGAACCTAAAACATTATGATCCAAGGGATTTCCTTCAACTAAATAATGTAATCTAGTCGAATTGATCTTTTTCAGCATGTGGGGATTATTTTCTGGTTCAAAAGCCATGAAATAGAGAAATTTGTTGAAAACCACATTAGTATAAATCAATAAAAATGAGAATAAGACAATCAGGATGAAAAATACACTAACCGTAAATTTTGCAGTTTTCGACATCGGTTTGAAGTTGCTTCGGGAGCCCATATGTTACAATGGTTCTTTATGTTTATAAAAGGTAAAAAAATCAGAAAATTAATGTGGATGCCATGTGACATTTCCATTTTTATCAATAGTAGCACTTGCATGACGGAGAGCCCAACAGGAAATAACTACACCTACGGGTAGACTTGCTGGATGCCTTGCGGCAAATTCCATGTGGACATCTA
>JAEOTN010000488.1 GCA_016839865.1 Promethearchaeota archaeon
GAGGATTGTAAGTGGTACGTATTGTGTCCAATGAAAAGATTTTATGAAAAGGGAGGATTGGAAAGAAAATGGGTTGAATTATATTGTAAAGGAGACTGGGAGAATTGTATTCGTTATCAAATGGAAGAAAGCGGAGAACCACATGCAGACTGGATGTTACCAGATGGAACCATTGATGAAAAATTAAGAAATATGTAGGGGTTTGTTACGGAACTTATTGTATCATATGATGCTGAAACGTGCAAAAAAGTTTTATGTATTAGCTTTATCCACTAATTCATAGCGGGATTGCGCCTATATAAACAAAACTATGTTGCTGCTGTTAGGTTCTTTTCGTTATATATTTCAATACTGATAAAGAGAGTTTGAGGTGGCATAAAAAGTGGGTAAAGAGAGAAACGTTGGGGAAGATATTCTTGATCTTATAGGTAATACCCCATTAGTTAAAATTAACAGACTTAATCTTAATCCAAATGTAACTATTTACGCTAAATTAGAAGGGGACAATCCGGGTGGAAGTATAAAAGACAGGATTGCGCTAAAAATGATTAAACAGGCAGAGTCAGAAGGTACTCTATCAAAGGGAAAGGCGATTATTGAACCAACGTCTGGGAATACTGGCATAGGCCTTGCAATGGTAAGTGTAGTCAAAGGGTATGACATTGAGATTGTAATGAGCGAAGCAGTTTCTATTGAGAGAAGGAAGATGCTAAGGGCTTTTGGAGCGAAATTAATACTTACTCCTACAGAGCTTGGTACGGATGGTGCGATAGAAAAGGCAAGGGAGCTGGTTAAACAATATCCTGAAAAATATTTCATGCCCGATCAGTTTTCAAATCATTACAATAAAATGGCACATTACGAAACTACAGCAAGAGAGATCATAGAACAGACAGATGGTAAAATTAATTATTTCGTTTCATCAATAGGAACCTCAGGAACCATTATGGGCGTTGGAAAATATCTAAAAGAATATAATCCAAATATACGCGTAACGTGTGCTCAACCAGTAAAAGGTCATTATATTCAAGGTCTGAAAAATATGGAAGAGGCGATAGTTCCCTCAATATACGACCCCTCCCAAATTGATGAGACAATTATGGTTGAAACTGAAGATGCGTTCGAAATGACAAGACAACTTGCAGCAAAAGAAGGTATATTCGCTGGCATGAGTAGTGGTGCAGCAATGATTGCGGCATTGGAAACGGCAAAGAGGGCGGAGGCAGGAATAATTGTTGTGATATTTCCTGATAGAGGAGATAGATATCTGAGTACTGACTTGTTTTAAGAACCCGTAGTTTTTGATAAATTGAGCAATTAAAAGAATATCAATGTCATGTGAAAAAGATGTAAGGGATTTATGAAATGAAACTTACAATAGTCTATGACAATGAGGTCTACAAAAAAGATGTTGGTTTAAAATCAGATTGGGGATTTTCTTGTTTGATAGAGACAGAAAATGAAAATATTCTCTTTGATACTGGAGCAAAAGGCAAGATATTGCTTAACAATATTGAGAAACTTGATGTAGACACAAAGAAAATTAACAAGATAGTAATATCGCATGAGCATTGGGACCATTATGGTGGATTGAAAGCGCTTGTACCTCTTGTTGAGGATATAGAATTATATCGACTTGGAAAAGAAAATCCCGGTGGATATATGAATCTAGTAACTGTAAAAAAACCACAGACAATCATCGATGGAGTATATACAACAGGGAAATTAGCTGGTACACCAGTAGTTGAGCAATCACTGGTTCTTAAGGGTAAAAAAAATTGGTATGTTCTAACTGGTTGTTCCCATTCAGGCGTTAAAGAAATTCTTGATGCTTCGAGGGAGTATGGTAATATAGTCGGGTTGATTGGAGGATTACATGATTTCACTAATTTTAATATTTTAGACTCATTAGAGCTTATTTGTGCGACTCATTGTACCAAACATAAAAATGAGATACAGCAATCGTATCCCAATATTAGTGTTGAAGGAGGAGTAGGAAAGATAATCGAGATTTGAATAAACACCCGTCGAATATGAAAGAAATATGGATGAATTATCTCAATTATGTTTATTCTACTCTCCTAAATAAAACCTTGTCAAGCCTTGGTCGACTATCAATTTGTTCATGTTTTAAATTTGATGTGGGTGGTTCGATTTCTATTTTTTCTGGATTGAAAACAACTTCTTCAATTTTAGGTGATTCTTCAGGGTAATCATCTGGTTTTTTTTCTAAAATCGTTGGAATTGTATCTATTCCATTATCATTTCCCCCATTTATTTTCTTAATTTTAGGAGAAAAATCGTTTGGTTCAGTTGATGTTTTAGTAGGAGTTATAAAAACTTTCTCGATTTTAGATGGATCTTCAGAATGATCATCTGTCTCCTCTTTCAAGTTGGTTGGAAATTTGCTTTCAA
>JAEOTN010000489.1 GCA_016839865.1 Promethearchaeota archaeon
CAGAAAGGAACAGATGATTTGATGTTGACAGAAGAGCAAGCACGACAAGTTCCTCATCTAACAACCAAATATCAAGAGAAATATCCTGCATTATTCATAGGTTTTCCAGGAGATGAAGAGAAAATGGGAGGATGTTTAAGCTCTGGAAGAGGATTCTTTCATATTTCACCTGAAGGCTATGCAGAACCATGCCCATTTGCCCCTGTAAAAGCTGCAGACTTAAATGATATGAGTTTCTTAGAAGCATTGCAGAGTCCTTTACTCTCAGCAATCCGTGCCAACCATGATAAACTTGTCGAAACTCAAGCAGGATGTGCCTTATGGGTTAACAAAGAATGGTTAGCAGAGCTGGATCAGCTTGTCAAAAGCCAAGAATAATATATTTCCTTAATTATTTGCATCACTCACGCTTCTATATTTTTCTTTATATAATCTTATAAATTAGCGAGATCAATGTAGAGATGGAACGCAATGACTCATGAGATAATTCGTAGCATAAATGGAGATTACTGGGATACATTTGGAAATCAACTTATCGAGTTTATGGATATTCCTCAAAACATTAAATATTTAGATGTAGGAACAGGAGGGGGTACAATTTTAATTCCAGTGGCAAAAAAAATACTACCTGATGGAACTGCTGTTGGGATCGATAATTGGAGCGATGCTATTCGCAGAGCTAAAGCAAATATTGAGCATAATAAGCTCAAAAATGCTCGTGTAGTAAAAATGGATGCCAAGAATCTAAAATTTGAAGATAATACATTTGATATAATCACATCTGGGTTCATTGGTTTCTGTGGGATTTTCGATTTTGAAAAGTACGAAATGAAACCAGGTAAAAGCAACTCCATAATACGAGAAATTTATAGAGTATTAAAGCGAGGTGGAAAAGTCGGTTTTAACACATGGAAATTGCAAGAAGATCTAGGAATCATTCAGGAAATGGTTGAGGATGATACTGTCCATCCTGGGTATAGCAAGGAAAACGAAAAAGGATACAAAATGCTGATGGAAGATGCAGGATTTCAGAATATCACCATGCATACACTCGAATATCACAGATATTTTGATACTATCGAAGAGTGGGCTGATGCTTATCAATGGTTGGTGCGAAATTTCGAGCTTAATCCTCTTCCAACGTATAAACCAGTTTTTCAACCATATTTTAATGATGAACTAGGAAAATATGATTTTAAGAAGTGTGTAATCTACGCGTTAGGAGAAAAAGTGAACTAGGTACCTTTGTCCCTTATTTATTTATATTTCCACAATCGTTGGGGATCGTATAATGTCAAAAAATGATAATCATGACGTTTCTGGACCTATTGATGAAGAATTAACTTCTATTCAAAAGGATATAATCCAGGAAATTCGGAAAACTCAAACTTTGATGATCTTCCAGATGATTGCACTTCTACTGTTTGCATTGTGCAATGGTGGATTTTTCGTTCCTTATATTACCTACGAGATTAGTGGGAATGTTGTTATTCCTCGAATCATTATTGCGTTCTTCTTTTTCATCGCAGTTCTGAGGAGTGCAATTAAATTCTCTCCATTCTTGCAGAAAGGATATAAAATCCTTCAAGATATTGAAGTTTCCAATATAAATGGAAATTTCAAGAGTGGAATCGTGCGTTATGTTGCAGAATTTTATCAGCTATCTAAAGAAGCAAAAAACAAGTATTGTCGAAGTAAAAGGAAAAATTCAGTAGAAAAGGTTCCTAAGGTGTTTTTGTGGGAATTAATCGCTTTTCTGATCATAGGAGTTTTAGTCATTGGATATGATATAGCTCTTCTTAGCTGGTATCCAACACACACTTCAGCTGTATTTAATATCACTTTCTTCAGCATTACTGCTGTATTCTATACAATTCTTGTTATCCTAACTCTTATTCTTAAGAAGAGAACGGATAAGTGGCTAACAGGATTTATGCAAATCACTGAATGGGGCAAAAAAATCGAATCAAAATATGGTAAATCCGAAGGTGAGGAGTAGAATCATTATGAATCCAACTGCAAGACGAACGAAATATGAGATTTGGGCAGAAATACTTGAAGTATGCTCAAAAACTCCTCGATCCCAAAGTTGGATACTGAGAAAACTCAGGCTGAAAACTACAAATACTAAAGATGCATTAAATTTCCTGACTGAACATGGATTAATTGAGCGTGTTCAAATTGAAAACAGTAAATGGGATGGATTTCGAACTACAGTCCTTGGTAAACAGGCATTACATGATTTTTATAAGTTACTTCGACAATATTTTCAATAACCTTCTTTTTCTAATTATCTAGCATTTTAATAAGTAGTAAAACGACCTTGAAGTATGCCAAAAATTACTGTAAACGATATTGAGATGTATTACGAAATCAATGGTCAAGGGGAACCTTTAGTATTGATCCATGGATTAGGTTCTAGCACTCGTGATTGGGAAGATTTCATTCAGTTTTTTCCAAATTTTCAAGTAATAATACTAGATTTACGGGGACACGGTCAAACTACAAAACCTAAAGGTCCATACAGTATTAAGATGTTTGCGAATGATATTATCACCCTTCTTAAGCACCTTGATATCGGTTCTGCTCATGTGTTGGGGATTTCCCTCGGTGGTGCAATTGCTCTACAAATATCAGTAGACTATCCCGATTCAGTAAAGAGTACAACTATAATCAATACGACTGCAGAAATTCTTCTGGATTCCTTTAAAATGAAGATGGAGGCTTTCAAACGGAAGCTCATCGTGAAATTAGTAGGAATGAAAAAAATGGGAGAAGTATTAGCTCCTAGATTATTTATTAAACCTGA
>JAEOTN010000490.1 GCA_016839865.1 Promethearchaeota archaeon
TGGGAATAAAGGCTTTCATTAGTATAAAGATGCATAAATGCAAATCCTGTAGTAATTATGAGTTTGAATTTCTTATCAAGATGGAAATTAGACATATCTCCTTGAATGTATTCGATGGAGAGGTTTTGTTTTTTAGCTTTTTCCACAGCATCATTTATCAACTCTTGAGATAGATCTAATCCGGTTATGGAATGCCCCTTTTTTTTAAAATAATTAGTTAATCGACCATTTCCACAACCGAGTTCAAGGATTGGATCTCCATATGTGTCAACTACCCAGGAAAAGAATTCTTTACCCATATCTTCTTGATCACGAGCCTTTTGTTGAGCATCATAAGCTAAGCCATCAACATAGAAATTAGATTTTTTCTTCATAACTCTAGAACGATTATTATATATTTATATAAAATAACGATTCTCAGATTTGACTATCTTTACTTACTCCAATATCTCCATAAACAACGGACATTCCTGTATTTTCATCAATTAAAACAGGTTTGATGAATTTTTGTGATCTCTTATCAACCAATCGCACCGGTACGTTCTTCCCGTTGAAAATATGTTCATCCCCCCAATTCATCAATGAAACTAATATTGGAAATAATTTCTCTCCTTTTTTTGTTAATACATACTCGTAACGTGGTGGATTTTCATTTGGATTATACCTTTTCTTGCGGATAATTTCATTTTTTAACAATGTACTTAAACGGTTTGTAAGGATTTTCTTAGAAATACCAAGATGGTCTTTTATTTCACTAAATTTACGAATATCATAGAACAGATCTCGTAAGATTAAGATCGTCCACCATTCACCTATAATATTTAGAGTTCTAGCTATAGAACATGGTGCATTATCAAAGGGCGTTCTTTGATTCATATAGTATATACCTCAATAAAAGAAGTCTAGAGTCTCCTAAATAGTTGGTTTCTTAAAGAGACAAACTAATTGATAGTCAGTCTCTTAAGGAGACTCACTTTTGTCGATTAAGGTTCGTATCTTCAAAGTACTCAAGAAATATCTTGTATCTTGGAGTAGCATGAACTATCTAAATAGAACCTAGTGCCTTAATTAAGTACAGAAATATCAAATTTGTCTTATAGGCAAAAGTACGGCTAACAATTTGACCTCCATCCAACCAAGATGCATCTGAATCTATCCAAAATCCTGATGGATTCAGGTCCTGTACTAACTCAAATGCAATTTGTTCTAAGCTCTCAATTGAGGATAATGATGATCGCCACTCAATAAAATCTGGGATAGAATAAGATAGATTGACTAACTGTTGATATGCTTCAATTGCTTCAGGAACTCCAAATGACCTTTGCCACGAATAACCAGCTCTTGCATCTTCAACATCATACATATATTGAGGATTCCTATTCTTCCCATGTTCAATTCCATAGATCGGAATATTGGACTCCAATTCATACAGTCGCGCCCATGTATCTTCATCTAGCTTGGTTTCACTAGAATTCAACCATGTGATAGCATCAGGTATTGGATCCAACCATTTTGTGTCATTTGTTACAAGGTAAAGTTCTATTAGTATACGAATTGATGATGCTGTTTGCATGCTACATATTGCTGGGGGTTCAAAATCTCGTGCCCAGCACGGTTGGAGATTTGAGTCATACTGCTGAGCCCATCCTTGTTGAAAAAGGGACCCTCCATTTCCTTGTGTGTTGATTAAAAAATCACCTGCTCTTTCCGCTGTTTCTAGATAAGAAGAATTACCTGTAAACATGGAATATGACTTCAATAACATCATTACTACGTCATGAAAGGCATTGTCATTAAGGGTTACTTGAGATTGATAGGCATTATCTGGATAATTAGAGCGTTGTTTCCATCCTCCCTGCGGTAACTCAATGGAATTTAAACAAGTTATGGATTTTTCAAATCCTAGTAGGTATTTGACTTCACCTGTCGCATTGTATATATCCAACAAGTAGCTCATGCACGATTGCATAACATTATCGTCAAGTATTGTACTTCTTCTAATATTCCATGGATGAGGATCCCAACCTGATCCATCTTTGTGACGACGCCCATCATAGTAGAATCCTCCATTTTCATCTTGGATTGCTAATAACGCATCCCCAACATCTTTCGCAACATCAAGGTAAATCTGATTAGGTTCAATTTCATACATTGAAAGATAAACTCCCCCAATTAATGGTGTGCCATCCTGAATTGAATATTCTCGTGGAAATAAGGGATAACTAGGACCTCTATCACTCCACATTAATGATCCATCATCCTTACTCCCCAAAGGGTACCCTCCAGCACGTTGTAATCTAGTGAATGCCCATAACGCCGTTTCTAATCCCACCAAAATAGTCTGATTCACCATTGTTTCATTATCTAAATCAGAGTTATAATGAGATCCCGAGGGTAATTCATACGCTAGAGCATTGAAATTAGTTTTTCCGGTATAAGCAAATAAAGATATATAGGTAGTTGCTCCTCCCAAAATGAGTCCACTAATACTGGTTATCGTTATTGCAAATGCAAGGATGAACCGCTTATTCATTGCATGTATATAATTCTGAGAGTTTATTACCTTTTGTTCAACGTAGTTTCTAAACCAAATACAATTTTAGGAATCACATCACCATAAGTGGAACGAAATATATAAAAATGATAATCACATACCATTTTTCAGATTAAAATGCCAGGAAATCAAAAATTTTTACTTGCAGCTGGTGTGATATTCGGCACTATAATCATCGCTGCTCCTATTTTATCAATAGTTACCATGGGAGATATTCGTTTTACATTATTGAATAACGCAGGAGTGATGATTGAGAGAAATGGAGTTCGGATTTATGTAGATCCATATGATTTACCAGATTCTTATGCGGATAAACCAGCAGATATCGTGTGTGTAACTCATCCACACGGAGACCATTATGATCCTACTTCCCTAGATTTAATTCAGAAAGAAACTACAATCTTTATCTTTCCCGAAAACATGTCAGCAGAGGTTGCTCTATATGATGCTACCGCAGTTAATCCCGAGGATGAAGTTTCCTTCTTTGGTATAAACATCACAGCATTTTGGAGTTACACCTTACCTGTAGGAGAGTATCCGGCAAGTCATCCAAAGGACGCTAAATATTGTAGTTATATTATCGACGTAGGTGGATTCACATTTTTCCATGCTGGGGATTCAAAGGATATTCCAGAATACAGTCAGTTAGAAGGTTTGGTTAATGTTGCTTTATTGCCATTAGGACCAGGATGTCAAACAATGTACCAGCAGGAAGTCGTAAATGCAATCAATATGATTGAACCTGAATATGTCATAGGGATACATTATGTCGAACCAACTAATGACGAATTCGAAGATGGATTTACAAGATATTTTGAAGCTCAATACAAAAATATTCCTTACTTCGGTTCTACTCGTTTTTAAAAATATCATTTTTTACTTTTTTTTACCACTGACATGGCTATTACTGCAATAGATGTTAGTACAATCAATCCAATGGAATATCCGGGAATTGTTTTTTCATTTTTACTTACAACTTTAATCTCAAAATACTCGCTGAAATCGAATATGCTAGAATTGCTTGTAGATGAAATTTTAATTTGAGACCTATTAGAATTGATTAATCCCGCAAGATCACAAACATTATCCACATCCCAGATGTATTCCCCTCCATTAGGAGTGCTAGAAACAATAGGTTTTTTTAAAGTTTGATTATCATCTTGATACAATTCGAGTTTAACATCGGAAATTTCACCGGTTGATGTCCAAGTTATTTTGGGGGATGTACCAGGATTCCAAACACTACTAGCATTTGGACTAGTGATAGTCAACGATGCATTCTCTAGAACAGCTGCTGTATTCGGATTTTCTAATATTCGTCCTTTAAAGGTAAATCTTTCAAAAGTATTTGGAAATGATGCAAATACCGGAATAGTAAAAATACAAACCATTGTCATAAAAATGATATATTTTCTAATTTTCATACTTCTAGTCAACTATCAATATTTCTTGAAGTTTTGTTAAGCGTAATTCTTTCTATTTATTCAAGTTCCTAATTTTTAAAAGGCCATCTAGTTCAATTATTAAGGTAATCGAATGAAAATCAGTATTAATTTGATAGTATGATATATATGGTTGACCCTTTTGTCGAA
>JAEOTN010000491.1 GCA_016839865.1 Promethearchaeota archaeon
ATTTTTTTATCTCTTCTTTTTTACATACTACTTCTCCATTCAGTGTTTCATTCATAAGTTTTTAATAAGTAAACAGCAGATTGTTAACCAAGGCTAATGAAACTTAAAGATTCCGAGTTATCTCACCATGCATCTAATGTGATTCAAAATGCAGGAAAGATCATTGAAAACTTTGGAGATAGAGATCCAGGCAGTCAAGGAGAGAAAGAAGCAACACATTTTCTTCAAAAAGAATTTGAACCATTAGTTGACCGAACTGATATTCAAACATTCCCAGTTGTTCCCAAATTGTTCATGGGAGTAGGAACCTATTGCATGGTATTTGAATTGCTTGCAGTCTTGTTTTATTGGATTGTTCCGTGGTTAGGATTCGTTTTTGCAGTACTAGGACTTGCAATATTTTTATCCATCAGCTGGTTTTATGTTTCGATTTTTGATCGATTCCTAGCTCGGAAAGAATCTCAAAATTTAATGTGCATTAAAAAGCCAAAAGGAGAGATACGCAAAAGAATTGTAATTCACGGGCATATTGACACTAGCTATGAAATGAGGTTCCAGCTCAAAAGTCGGAAATTGTATATTGTCTTAGTTTTTGCAGCAATTCTATTTGTTCTAGTGAATTTTTTGATTTCTACCCTCAATCTTGTATTCAACACGAAATGGAATAATGGATATATTAGTGGATGGATGGTTGTAGGAATAATAATAACTTTGTTTTCTCTCATTTCTATTCCAACATTCCTCTTTTACAATTACAAGGTTGTTTCTCCTGGAGCAAATGATAATCTGAGCGGTTCTTTAGTTCCTTTAGAAGTGGCAAAGATATGCAAAGAAAAGAGTTGGGAGCTAGAAAATACAGAAATTTTGTACCTTACCACAGGTTCAGAAGAGGCCGGTACTCGCGGTGCAAAACACTTCGCTGAAGCAAATAACGAAATGCTATCATCAGTTGAAACCATATTCATAAGTTTAGATGTGCTTGCCGATTCTGATAAGATTACAGCGCTTTCAAGCGATCACAATGGAATGGTTAAAATGGATGAAAGAGTTCAGGAATTGTTATCCCGAGCTGCGGAGGAACGCAACATAAAGCTCCGTATTTTGCCATTCCCCCCTGGTGCAGGAAGTACCGATGCTGCACGATTTCAGAGAGCAGGTTTTCGAGCGGGATCAGTACTTGCAGTAGATCACGATCTACCTACCTGGTATCATACACGAAAAGACACTCCTGATGTTATGGATAAGGAATGTCTCGCTAAAGTAATTGACTTGATGCTAGCGACACTTGAAATATATGATCGCGACAGCGCATAACATTTTTAATTCAATTTTTAAATCTTTAAATTCGAGGATGAAATACTCATTTTATGCCTGCAGTTTTTGTAGAATCAAATGTAGATTTCCCAGATCCAATTGTTTTAGCTAAAGAACTATCTAAAACAGTTGCATCCATATTAAATAAGCCTGAGAGTTATGTTACAGTATCTATTCGTAAATCTATTGCTATAACACGTGGGGGAAATCCAACGAAATTTGCACTTGTTGAAGTTCGCAGTATAGGATCGATACTGTTAACAGGAAATAATCAACTATCAAAAGAAATTAGCAAAATCCTAATCAATTATGGTCTTGAACCAACTAAGATTGACCTGAACTTTATGGATGTTGCCCCAGAAAATTGGGGTAAATCGACGGGAACTTTTGGTTAAAAGTGCAAAAAATAGAGCATAATTCTAATCCTTTGGAATCCAATGGCATTCTCCGATTTCACAAATAGTCTCAAAACCAATTCGTTTATACATATTCAATCCCATTTGGGTTGAATGAAGAATTGCCCATTGATATCCTTTCTCCTTTGCTTCGTATAAAGGAGCCAATGTTATTGCAGTTCCTATTCCTTGCCCTCTCGCTTCCTCAGTCACACCAACAAAGTAAATGCCTGCTACACCCCCCCAATAGAAAACTTCAGATAATCCAACCGGTTTATTATTTAACTTTGCAATAAAAAATGACCGATCATCGCTTTTCAAGGATTCCTTCCAAAAATCCTCAGATATCACTTTGGGAAATCCAAACGCTTTAAAACATGGTTCACATACTAAATCCACGTGGTCCATTGAGTTTCCACGAATAATTGATAATTTTTTTGTGTTTACTTCTTTTTTATCAAGTTTCACCAATTCTATACCCATTCCGGGCTCAATTTTTAATTTGAACCCTTTTGATTGCAGAAAAGTATAAAATTGTCTATTAGAACTCACCGAACCTGTCATCCAAGAAAAGGGCAATTTTTTTTCAGTAAAAAATTTAATCGCATCCTCTACAATGTTCTCAAAATCATTGGGAGTAAACTCATCACAAATCACACAGTTAGCATTAGATAAATTATTGCCTGTGTCATAAAATCTACAATTGCCAACAGTTGTAATAGTAGCACCGAGGATCTGCAAACTGAATACTCGATATTTATCCCTGTGGGAAGTAATTACCTTACTCAGTTCCTCTTTGCTTGGATTTTTTAATATATTCAATTTTCTAGAACCACTTATTTATCTACTACTTAGTAAAGATATGATGAAGAAAATATAATGGAAATTAAGTTTACGATTGTTTCTTCGCTTTTCTGTTTTTTGAACTAACAATTATGACTGATATTAAACCAACTACGATGATAGGTCCCACAACAATTAATGATAATTGCAATGGAGTCAATATTGGAGAAGGCGGAGGTTCACGTCCACCAGCGGGATCTCGTATTCGCAGTGTCGGATCACCTAGAAGCATATTTCCACGAACTGTAGGATCGGTTGGACCATGCGTTTTCACAATCGGATCTAAAATATCATTATACCACCAATTTTTGAAGGATTCTCCAAAAGTCCACCCTTGTCCTAAAGGTTCATATAAGTACTGATTCATTTGGAATCCTCCACTTGTAGAAGCCCCAAAAACTACTAAAGAATTATTTGCTTTAGGAGCAAAGAGATATTGCGTTGCTATGTTGTCAGTCCAATTGAATTGTGCAGCAAAACAACAATATAACATATAGAATTTCGAAGAAAGATTAACAGTTTTCAACTGCAAGGAATGTACTGCTCCATCCACACCCCATAGCGTACCATTTTTAAAGTAGTGTTGTTCATAGTCGGAGTGGATGAACACATGACTAAAATCATATGGTTTTATAATCTCTTTTAGATAATTGGTAGAATTTGTTGTTTCAATAGTATTATTGATAAGAGTAATGTTGCTATATAGAAACTCCATATCGCTTTTCCATTCATGGCTATAAGATTCCCAATCATCGTCGATATACATGAGAGAATTATTATGACTAGACGTGATTCCTACTCGAAAATCATGATTCCTCTGAAAATATTTCTTCAAAATGGGAATTTCACCTGTTTTATTTATAGGATAAGGATTTATTCTTCCTACAAAAATTTCTGGATACATATTGCCCGTTCCATTAAAGTGGTTCTCAAAATCTAAATCTCCATCTAAATTAGACCATGTACCATCCATATCCATAAGAAATAAATCACATATATAGGTATATAAAGAATCTTGATATTCTGCGTAGGGCATTTTCCCAATTAATACAGTTCCGTTTAATCCATAGGTCTGGTATTCTTGAGTCATGTTAAACTTCAGGTTAATTGCACGTTGTAATGGATCAGGATTTGCATCAGACCAATTGTAAATTTTGACTGTATACCCTTCCGCTTCCACATCGGTTTTATATTGTTGTATCTCTGGTTGTAGACTTGGAGCGATTGTAGCATTTACATAAATTATGAAATTGCCGTTATTGGTTTGCTGTGCTTTTGGGATGTAAAAATTATGAATCGTAGCAGAAGAAAATAATATTGGAACAAGTAAAAATAGTAAAAAGAGTTTTGATAGGTACTTTCTCATTGTAACCACCTATAACATAGAACTAATGCTTAACGGACTATATATTTTTAAGTATTAGAGAGAGGATGAATAGAACTCTATCATTCTTATTTCAGAAAATGGTTCTTAATTTTTTCGTATGATCCCTTTCCTTGAGAAAATGGGCATACTTTTACGCAAATTGAGCATCCTACAAATTTCAAAAACATTGGATGACATTTAACGGGATCAATCCCTCGCGCAAGTCTTCCTATTGTGGGGATTTGGTCATTATAAATTGTTTTTTCTTCTTGAATTGCATCAGTTGCGTCATCCAAGCATTCTTTATAACATATTTGACACGTTTTACAATATTCTTCAATCCATGCGTGTTCCAGAGGAACCTTATCCGTGAATTCAAAAATAGGGTGTTCAATAAAGATAGGAGCGATACGTTGTCGTATTCCAAACTCAGGAGTAACGAGAAGTCCATTCATACCTTGCCAACCTAAACCAGCTTTACCTGCTAAAGGGACAAAACTTACTAATCCACCTAAAGGATGATTTGCTTGCGATCTTACACCTTTTTTCCTTAGCCAATTCGCAATATCAATGACTGCAGCCCCCAGATGATTGTACACTCGAATGGTTTCATATCCTGCATTCAAATGTGGTGCATCATCAATGAACTCTTTACGCATCTCTTCGATGAAGACTAAAGCATATTTGTATAGAATATGTCTACCCTGGAAAATAATATCTCGTGGGACTTCAGTAAATCCAATTTTTATAAGACCCCATTTCTGCCTAGCATATTTTTCCAAGTCGTTCCAAAGTTTTTTCCCATCAATTTTTTTATAGGCGGCACTATCAACACGTCGATTGCGAGATAAGTGTCTATATTGTCGGAAAATCATTCCTCGGGCAGCCCCAGCTCCTTGGAGTAGAGTGGGAACCATTCGTAGACGATCTTTAAACGTTTTTTTTTGTTTAATATGACCATTCATGGTCATCCATTTCATACGTTCCATGAATTCATCACGTAAACGGTCATGGATCTTAGTAAAGCCCATTTTTGGAGATTTTTCCGAAGCGATGTGAAGATTGGGATAATTTTTAGTTTTCTTCATATATCTAATTTCAGCAGGATTATATCCCTCAATTCTAAGGATAGGCATAATTCTTCTGATTTTTATTGGTATTTTATCCAAGCTCAAAGTACGTTAAACAAATGTGTATGGAACTATAAAAATATGCATTTTGGATTATGTGACTACACAGATCTTTTCAAGGATAATCCCAATTATGATGAGAATAGAATGGATCAAGCGAGTATCCGAAATCTCACTCGTAATATTAATTAATTTTTTATTTTATGACTGTATTAAGATTTATTTTTAAGCAGAACACATCCACATTAGGTATGGGATTAGTTTCTGACCAAATTGAAGAAAAAGTTCCAACGAAAATCAAATTCAATTTTGCATTAGGTAATTTCGCTAACTCGTTTCTTAATGGATTCGTATTCGGAAACTTAACATTCTATTATACCGAGAAACTAGGGGCAAATCCTGATCAGATCGCATGGGCTTGGATACTGTTTATGGTGTGGAACGTAATCAATGATCCTATTGCATCTTATATTATTGATAATACACGAACCAAACATGGACGTAGAATTCCATACATACGTTGGGGAAGTTTCATCTATGGAGCTTGTTTTATATTTTGCTGGTTCCCAATAGCATCTGTAGGAAATCAGATCGGATTATTCTGGAATTTCCTCGCAGCACTCTTCCTTCTTGATACATGCTTTACATTCGTAGGATGTTGTTTTTACTCCCTACCTAATGAGATAGCAGTAACTGCTAAGGAAAGAGCAAGCTTGACTGTATATAATGTGGTGGCGGGGTTCGTAAATTCCGCAATTGGTTTGGTAATACCAATTTTTCTTCTTACGGGTCAAACAGGTATTCATCCCCTATTCAAACCTCTCATGATTGGAATGGGAGTTTTATCAACTGGATTATTGTTTCTTTCCTCCTTCTTCATAAAAGAAAATATGTTTGCACAGATGCAACCCCAAGAAGGATTTTGGGAGGGTATCAAATTAACATTTAAGAATAAACCGTTTTGGAGGTTTGAAATCTCGAGTTTTTCCTTTTCGTTCATTTTTCCAATTCTTAGCACAGGAATCCTTTACTATATCGATTATGTAATTGAAATCACAGATATTGTTGGTTATGCTTTCCTTGCGACACTCTTTTTTGGAATTATATTTGGATTATTTTTTGGAGTGTGGATTGTTAAGAAATTAAAACCAAAACGCACCTTAATTCTTGTTGAATATATCTTAGCAGGTGCGTGTATTGTTCTTTTCTTGGTAGGGAGGTTTGTTCTTATTTCTGCAGTCCCTTTTCTCCTTATCGGGATAGGTTTTACAGGAGGTAGTGTTGCAACTGCCGTAGTTACAGGAGATTGCATTGATAATGATGAACTGATAACAGGAAAACGAAGAGAGGCAGTATATGGAGGAGTTAATGCTTTGGTTGTTAAGCCACCACTCTCGATTGCAAACTGGTTGTTTTTGGTTATAATACAAGCATTTGGATTTCGTAGCCCAATTGAAAATGTTTCTACGGGGGAATTATTTCAGTTTACTCAATCTGAATTGGCAAAAACTGGAATTCTTTTTGCGATATTCCTAATCCCTGCAATTCTCTTGATAATTTCTGCGATATCCATGCGGAAGTATAATTTGGATGGTTCAGAATGGGACGAGAAGAAAGCAGAAATTATGAGAATACATAAAGAAAAAGAACGGAAGTATTTGGAGTCCCTTAGAAAAAAGAATTAGACCATTATTTTATTCTTTTGAACAACTTCGAATAAATTTTTGGGGTATATCCCTCGACTTCCTCAATGTATGCTATTAATTTCCTCTTTAATTCTACTTTAATTGTGTTGTATTTACGTTGAGTAACTAAATTAACATGTTCAGCAGGATCACTCTCTAAATCGTAGAAGTATTCTTCTTGGTATATTTTACTTGACCATCTAAAAAATCCACTTCGGAACGGAGCTTTAACCGAGTATTTCCATTTCTTAGTACGGATTGCCCGTCCGATTTGAGTGCCGCTGATTTGAATGAAAATTTCCTCTCTCGGTTTAGTTTTTTCCTTAACTACAGATTTTAATGAAATCCCTCTCATGGTTTCCGGAAGATTAATTCCTGCAATATCTAATACAGTAGGCATCATATCAATTAATTGGGCAAAGTGAGATACTTCCCCTCTCTCAAATCCAGGCCCCTTGATAATTAAGGGAATATGTATGGAAGCATCATGACAGGAACGTTTGTATTCCCATTCTCTAGTGCGGAAGTGGCACCCATGATCGCTTGTGTAGATGAATACGGTGTTATCAGATAATCCAAGATCCTCAATCTTTTGTTGAATACGACCAACATTTTCATCAATGCTATAACAACACGCTAAATAATTAGCGAATTCTTCAGGCCAGTCCCCTTTTAATCCTTTTAGATCCGCTGGAGGATCGAAATCTTCGAATTTTTCTTTGTAACCAAACGGTCCTTCAAAAGATTTTCGATTATTTTGATGATGAGGCTCTAAATAGGATACAAAAAGAAAAAACGGTTTATCTTTTGAGCGATGTTCGATAAACTCTATTGCATAATCGGTTATCGCATCAACCCGATATCCTTCAAAGTCCACAATATCATTTTTTTCATCCCAGACGTACCCCCCATATCCATGTGATGTATGTTCCAAAACATCAGCTGCTTTCCAGAATCCATTATAACCACCTCGTTTCTGTAGCGGGACGGGATCGTGGATATATTTCCCCCCTTTAGGATCTGATGCAAGGTGCCACTTTCCTGTATACGCAACTTCATATCCATTAGCTGTGAGATTCTTCGCTAGGGTATTCACATTTTCCGGGAGAGCAATACCATTTCGGAAGCACCCCACCTCAGTCGGAAATTTACCAGTTTGTATACAAGCACGTGCCGGACCACAAAGTGGTTGATTTGTGTAAGCTTGAGAGAATATAACTCCCTTCTCCGCCATTTTATCTAAATTAGGACTTACATCTAATTTTTGACCATAACATCCTAATGTATCATGACGTTGCTGGTCCGAAAATAAAAAAATGATATTGGGTCTTTCAGGCATGATAACACTTCGTTCCTACAAAGTACATGTGTATTGATAAATTCCTGATCCTATAATTTTTTCTTCCGAATTATCTGGGAGTTTTACAGTTGAAGTTGTGTTTGGGGGGATTGTAACATTTAGAGTGAATTTCCCATCATCGATTCTCCATGAGGATTTGATTAATCCATATCGAGTTTCTAATGATGCATTCACATAAGTAAGATTACCACCAGGTCTAGGTTTAATTAATATGGATTTATAGCCAGGATTCTCCTCCACATAATTGATACCCGCGACTACTTTGTATAACCAATCCCCAATCGCCCCGTACGCGTAATGATTAAATGAACACATGTCACTCGGATCGTTAATCCCCTCTGTATTTATGCTACCTCCTGGAGAAATTCCATCCCATCTTTCCCATATTGTAGTAGCTCCACAAGTTATTGGATAAAGCCAAGAGGGACAAGTTTCTTGCATCAATAGATCATAAGCAGTATCCAATTGACCATTTTCACTAAGAGCCCACGTCAAGTAGGGAGTACCGAGAAAGCCGGTTGTAAGATGATTATCATTTCTCTTTACATCCTCAGCAAGAATTCGAGCAGTTTTTGCCTTTAATTCACCCGGGATCAAATTAAAGAAGAGTGAATTCGCATATATGGTTTGGAATCCTTTGTAAATACTACCATCAGGTTCAAGGAATTTCACTTTGAATGCGTGTTTGATTTTTTGGAATAAATCACTAAAATATTGTGCATCTTTTGATTTACCGAGAACCTTTGCTGTCTTCGTAAGAATTTCTACTGAGTGTGCGTACCATGCGGTCGCAATCCAAGGAGTTTTAGCAAACCATTGCTTTTTTTCTTCATTTGGAGCCAGCCAGTCCCCGAAAAATTGAGGTCCGGCAGTAATTATATGCTCATCGATCTCCTTATCTACTTTCCTCAACTTTTTGTTTCGTTTTCTATTAGTCTTTTTCGCTCTTCGTTGGTAGCACTTAACCCATTTTTTCATGGAATCGTATTGGATTTCTAAAATCCGAGAGTCTCCGTAATCCACATATAATTGCCAAGGAAGCATTGTCGCTATATCAGCCCATCCAGTAGCTCCATTGAAGAATGGAGTGGAAAATACCATAGGTATAACAGGAGGAATATTACCAGTTTTGTGTTGGTCCACACGATGATCTTTCAGCCATTTTGTAAAAAATCGATTAGTATCCATAATGAAGTTTGCGGTTGGAGTGAAAACATTAGCGTCTCCCGTCCAACCTTAACGTTCGTTTCGTTGAGGGCAATCTGTTGGTATGTCAAGAAAATTACCTTTTAATCCCCATTTGATATTTTTCTGGAGCTGGTTAATCAATGAGTGTGAACAATCGAAAGAACCAATCTCCCTCATGTCTGAATGAATAACCACTCCAGTTACAGTATCAAGGGTTACATTATCATATCCTATGATTTTGAGGAATTGAAATCCCATGAATGTGAAATGGGGCTCAAATATTTCCTCTCTCCTGCCTTTACAGACATATTCTAGGCGGGCTTTAGCATCCCGTAAATTTTTTGTATACAAATCACCATTATCTAGTAATTCTCCATGTTTGACAATAATTTTTTGCCCTTCTTTTGTCCCTTTAAATTTAAGACGTAGCCAACCAACCATATTTTGACCCATATCGATGAGTTTAGATCCTTGTGGTCCATCCATCACCTCTTTTGGTGTGATTTCTTCAATTTTTCGAACTTTTTCTCCAAGTGAGAAGTTAAAATTCGGTAGATTTACGTCGTAGTTTTTTACTCCAAGCCATGAATTATCGTCAAAATCTGCATCTAACCATGGTGTTTCTAATCGAGCATCATATACTTCACCATCGTAAATTCCTGACTCAATAATAGGACCTGTGCTTACTTTCCAACTTTCATCTGACGAGATTACTGTTTCAGTCCCATCTGGATGAGTAAAAATCATTTTAAGAATAATTGCACCTTGACGTCTCCTATTACCGATACTGCCCATAAGTTTTCCTCGATACCATCCCTCTGCAAGAATTATCCCAATAATATTTTGATTTGAAATAGTATCTATAGGTACCTCATATACTTGATATTGTAAATGTTTTTTGTAAACTGTGAATCCCGGAGTGAAATATTCATCACCAATCCTCTTCCCGTTCAAATGAATCTCATATAATCCCAGTGCAGAAGCATATATTCTTGCTTTTACAATGGGTTTATTATTATAGAATTTTTTTCGAAAATAAAAGACATTGTGTGGTTTTTTCCGCTTATCACTAATCTCTGGAGTGATCCAATCCGCTTTCCATTCATTTTGACTTAGTAAACCCATTTCCCAAAAATAGGTTTTGCTCCATTCGCTTTCTTCCCCATGATTATCTGAGATTTTTATTCGATAATAATATCGATTTCGTGAAACTAAGGATTTTCCATTATAGTGAATGTATAAGGATTGTTCAGATTCCACTTTTCCAGAATCCCAAACTAATTCATTCTCGAAGTTATCCTCACCTAAATTAACTTGGATATGATAGGTTGTTTGGAGCACATTTTGATTTGAAGAAATAAATTTCCATGATATTC
>JAEOTN010000492.1 GCA_016839865.1 Promethearchaeota archaeon
ATTTAGTTCATCACCCTCAGGAAGAGATAGGGGTCGATTTTTGGTGGATAGATTGGCAACAAGGTAAAAAGAGCGGAATGGAAGGATTAGATCCATTATGGATGCTTAATCACCTTCATTTTCATGATCTTGGGAGAGATGGGGTAAAGCGACCGTTTATTTTTTCCCGTTGGGGGAGAAGGGGGAATCATCGTTATCCAATAGGATTCTCAGGGGATACTTGGGCGACATGGATTTCGTTAGCATTTCAACCGTATTTTACAGCAACAGCATCGAATATAGGATTCGGCTGGTGGTCACATGATATTGGAGGGCACGCACTTGGTAAGGATGATGCTGAATTATATACCAGATGGGTTCAGTATGGAATTTTCAGTCCAATTATGCGTTTGCACAGCACAAAATGGGAATTCTTAAAGCGAGAGCCTTGGAAATATGATGAAAATACTCTTAAACATGCTGGCAATGCCATGAGGTTAAGACATCAATTAATTCCTTATCTATATTCTATGGCTTATCGAAATTACAATCTCAATCTTCCGTTGATTTTACCCTTGTATTATTTTGAACCTAACAATCGTCAATCCTATCGCTTTAAAAATGAATATTGGTTTGGGAGTGAAATGATTGTCTCTCCAATTGTCAAAAAAAAGAGTAGAAGAGCTAACCGAGTATTACATAAAACATATCTACCCGAAAAAAATGGTCCATATTTCAGCCTTTTTACCAAAGAATACCATAAAGGAGGAGAGGCTTTCTCTAGAGTTTACAAAATATCAGATATTCCCGTTTTTGTGAAAGCTGGGGGCATAGTTCCTTTAACTGAAGAGAAGAAAACTAATGGAACTGAAAATCCCGATTCAATCAGAGTCGAGATATTTCCAGGAGCGACTAATGAATTTAAGTTATATGAAGATGATGGTGTAACCACCGCCTACAAAGCAGCAGACAATTACATAACGAAATTCTCGTTAGAATGGGGGGATAGAGTGAAATTTAATGTAATTCAACCTGAAGAATCGAAATCCTACATCCCACAGCAAAGAAAATTTACACTCAACTTTAATGCTATAGAAAAGCCCGATGACATTTCCATCACCTCAGATATAGACATACCGCATGAAATTGAATACTCTGTAGCCCAAAAATGTCTAATTGTCCATCTGTTGTCAAGTAATTTTACTAAGGTCGAAGTCACTTTTATTCGACCAGCAATAATCCGTGAGAATAATATTGAAAAAGAAGCATATGATATGTTATTTGATTCAAAAATTCAAATTCTGAGAAAATTATTAATCAAAAAACGGTTCTTCTCGGATAAACTTATGGATCTGAAGAAATTAAAGAGACTCTATAGAGCAATTTCATTTGGTCTTTAATATTTCTTTCTTTTCCTATGTGTTTGCTATGCACAACGGAGTTCTGGATTACTCAATATTGAAACATGATAAATAATAAAAAGGTATAAATTATTCGACTATGTTGAAAGTCTGCAAGGCAACGTATTCCGGACTTCTAAATGTTAAAGTTGCGTCTGTTCCATTAATTTCAACATCTAAATAACCGTGTTGACCGCTTAAATACCATAGTGATCCTGTACCTTCTCCGTATACTGGTTTAGTAGTATAATTGGGATCAAGATGCCCTCCAAAGGTACCTATAATATTATATACTACACCAGAATTATTCAAAGTCTCCATATGGTGGTTATGACCTGAAAATACTAAATCTATGTCGTGTTCAATGAAAATATCCTCAAATTCTGCAATCATTCCTTGATTATCCCACCACGGTTCTCCATCAACAAAATACCCCGATGAATAATACATGGCATGATTCATTACTAGAATCCAATCATCTTCTGAAGTTTCTGCTAATTCGGCTTCAAACCATTTTTTTTGTGCACGTGTGTATGTTTCTGTACCCCATTCTAAATCCAATACAAACACATGAATACCATTAACTTCGATATGGAAATAATCACATGGATCTCCATCGAGTTCAGAAGCAAAATAATCCCTCCAAAGGCTTTTTCCTCCGAAAAAGGTATCATGATTACCTACTGCAGGTCGATATGGAATTCTGGTAACATAGGATGACATATAGTCCATTGCTTCCTTATACTGTGCATCAAAAAGCCCATATTCCACCATATCTCCGAGACTAAACAACATATCATACTTTTGTGCTACAACATTTTCGAGTATGTGTTGAGTAGCAGTTCGGTTCGCATTATCTGCTCCAAAATGTAAATCGGAAGATACTGCAAATCGAGCAAAATTTGGTGTATCTACTGGAGTTGTGAAATTGTAAACTGCACCATCATTAATACGGTAAAAATACGTTGTGTTTGGTTCTAAAAGGTCTAAAATGAAACTGTGAGTTTTAGATCCTTTAGGTTCGGAATATTCCGGTAGTTCCAAACCTGCAGTTTCACCCCAATATAGCGTGTTAGTGGTTTTTTGCTCTGAATAAAACGAAATTGATATTCGTGGTACGCCATAATTTCCTACACCACTTAATACTAATAACTGTGGAGCTTTATCTCCTGCTCTTCGTAGTGGTACTGTTCCTAAGAATCCAAAACCTCCAAGAGAAATTAGTAATCCCAATGTCAAAAATACGATGAGAAAAATGGATGGTATTCGTTTAATATCAGTTTTTTTTACAGAAGCAACTAAAAAATCAACACCAACAAGAACATAGAGAACACCACCAAAAATAATTATGTAAATCACATACTGTCGAACCCAATCTGTCCACGAAATTAATCCTTTATCTCCTGGAATTGCAAAAATGTATATTATTAAACCAGTAAACAACGCCAGAGGAATAATAATCAGACAGAGACGAAAGATTAATTGTTTCTTGGTGAGTTTTTTGAAATATTCGCGTAGTTTTGAGAACATGTTTAACTGTTTGTCAATTCCGTTAAAAAAACTATATTTCCTAATTTTTGATAAAACTTGAGGTTAAATTCAGTCTGCTACGTAATTTAGTTCTCAATTTTTTCTTTAGCAATCGCTTTTAATTTAAGTTCCAACCCTTTCTTCATACGATTGTAACGCTCTCCTACTATCGGGAAGAAAAATATAGCAAACCATCCAATAAACATGCAAACTGCAGGAACTAATCCAATTATCATACCGCTAGCACTCGCTAATGCATCATAATCTCGTAAAATGATATTTTGATAAGTTGCTGGTACTAAGATAGCGAGTGCGATCACATCCGCAGCCCAATGGGAGCTTTTAGAAAACAATGCTGTTAACCCTATGTAGTTTCCCGCTTTATTCGTCCCTGTGCGGAAGTAATCATCATCAATAATATCACTCATAAACGGATCGAGGTAGATAAATGGTCCTGGAATTCCCATTGCAATAATAAATGCTCCAATGAATCTAACAAATGTCTGCCCTCCTAACCAAAGTGTCAGACCTCCAATCACATAGCTCGTCGTTGCGAATAAGAGAGCATTTCGAATACTAGTTTTTTTATTGATTAACAGTAAACATGCGATCCCTACAATTGCTCCACCTACCATGGAACCAATAAACCAGTACATTTCAGAAGGATTTGTCCGAAAAGCAAAATCAAAGTAATTAGGAAGATTTGATGTAAGAATATGATAGGTTAAAACGTGCATTATATCATAAATCATGTAGGAATAGAATGCTTTATTCTTCAGAATTCCCCACACAGTCTTAAAGAACGGTAAATTTAACCGTGAGAATTCCGCTGGTTTCTCCTTTTCCTTGATTGCATAACTCATGAAAAGTAAGGATCCCACAACAACTAGTCCAATAATTATGATAACGATTGAAAATAACATCCTATTTCTGTCTGATGCCGTAACAAGCAAGGCATTCGGTATTATTACTCCTAATGCAACGCCTACAAGAGAAAGAGCGATAGCGGCATATTGAATTCTGCTTCTTTTACGGTGATCCAAACTTAATCGATTTAACATGCCACTTTTTGCTACCATAACAATTGTATAGACAGTGTCAAACAAGAGTAAAATAAAGAGTAAATAGATACTAAGAGGGGAAACTTGGATTCCCTTTATTGAAATAAAGTCAAATTCGAAAAATGGTGTAGATGATATTCCACGAACAGGATTCAGCATAAATATAAATGAGATACCCAATACAGGCCCAAGAAAACGAATATATGGAGTAAATCTTCCTAGTTTTGTGTTTGTTCTATCTACCATTGAACCCGAAAGGGGATCATTGATAGCATTCCAGATAGTGAAAATAAGCATAAAAAATGTGTAAGTACTTGCGTTGATTCCCATCCAGTTCGGATCTGTATAAAACTTGAACAATGTGCTACCGAATATGCTGGCACATAGAGCGCCTGCCATTGTTCCCAACCCGAATCCCGCAATATCCCTTTTTTTTACTTGTACAACATCAACCTTTGGAATTGGGTGTTTATGCTCCTTTTTCATGGAATCATCGTTTTTTTAGATGGAATTCCTATAAAATAAGATCCTTTGTAATATTTAGTTATTGAGATAAAAATTCATGTAAGTTCCTTATGAAATCTAATAAAAACCGTATTATCCTCGAAGAGCATTTATCTTATTTTTTAATGCTGCACGCTTTTCTGGATTTTCCTCTGCATCAGCAACTTGTTCTAATGCCGAATAAAACTCTTCTTTAGACTGAAATACATTTTTCAGCATTTCTTGAACTTTTGGATTTTTTGGGCGAAGTAAAACAGTCTTTGCTACTGCTTTTGGACCGATTTTCGTGATAGCATTAATACTTTCGTCGATCACTTCTGCATATGCATCATTTAATTTCCCAATAAGGGCATCAACCGCCCTAAAATCTCCAATTTGCCCCAGTGCAATAGCAGAATCACGACGCATATACCAGATTTTGTCATTGATCGACTCAATTAATGCCGGTACCGCTTTTGTAGAGCCAATTTTTCCTAAAGAAAGAGCAACAGCGCATCTTATTTGACCCGCTTCTTCTTCAGCTAATTCCGCAATTAATCCACCCACAGCGGATTCATCACGAATTTCACCCAATGCTTTAATTGCACTGATTTGAACATCGAAAAATTTCACACCTTCAGTTTTTAGCAATTCTGTTACTGGCACGTTCGCATCGATTTCAGAGTCTGCTCCAGATTCGGTAAAAACCTTTGCACCACCTCCTTTAATCAAACGCAATAAAGGCTGAACTGCACGGTTATCCTTAATCTTCCCCAATGCCCAAGCGGCATTATTCTTTATGTAGTAATCCTCATCAAATAGAGTTTCACTCAAAATATTAACTGCTTGAGGATCTGCAATTTTACCCAAGGCACGAGCAATATTGTTCCGAATAACTTTGTGTTGTTCTGTAGGCAATATTTCAATAAGCGTAGATACCGCTGTTTTTACTTTTTTTTCTCCTAAATTAAATACAGCTTTCTTCCGAACTGCTTCATCTGGATTCTTTAAATCTTGTATCCATTGCTGTATTTGTGGATCCACTGGTTCAGACATGTCTCTCGCTTCTTGGATATTTATTCAATATATGCGATTATAGTTAATATATTTTGTTTCAATTAAGAAATTGCACACCGCAATCTCCCGTGAATTGGAAATAAATACTTATTAACGTAAGATATTTATTACTTTACTTAGAGACCAAATTAAAACCGGGTAACAACAGTGAGTGAAGCGGCAAAATTCAAGCAAAATTTCGTTCTTAAAGTGTGCGTAGTAGGAAACGGTGGCGTTGGAAAAACAAGTATTGTTATGCAATATTGCGATGGCGTCTTCCGTGAAAATTATATCATGACTATTGGATCAAATTTTGCCGTGAAAAACTTATCCGTCTCTGATCTAGACACCTTTGTCAAACTGCAACTGTGGGATATTGCAGGTCAAAAACACTTCAAATTCGTCCGTCCTCCATTCTACAGGGGAGCCTCAGCAATTGTATATGTGTATGATATTACACGAAGAGAATCCTTTTCAGATATTCCTAATTGGAAGTCGGAAGTAGAACGTGAACTCCAAGGAAAACCCTTTATTTTGTTGGCAAATAAAACCGATCTTGCTGATGAGCGAGTTGTCTCTAAGAAAGAGGGTGAGAATCTCGCTGAACAGATTGGTGCATTAGCATATTTTGAGACTTCTGCAAAAGAATCTGAAAATATTGATGAAGCATTCTTAACTTTAGCGACTAAA
>JAEOTN010000493.1 GCA_016839865.1 Promethearchaeota archaeon
ATTAATGTATTTGCATAATTTTTTGATGTTTTTCACCGATTTCTTTGGTTTGATCGATCAACCAATGAGCTAAAACAGTACCCTCTTTTCTTATTTCATTGTCAGATCTTGTTCTCCGAAATAACCGCCTAATTTAGCCTATCTCCTAGTTGATTCAATTTTCTTTAAATATAAAACTTTCATCTATTATATCATACCACTACAAATAACCCTCACGGAGGTAAAAAAAACATGAACGATTATATGATTGAAAAAATCCACGAATATCAGAAAAAGATTCGAGAACACCGAAAATGGTAATCCCTTTTTTTACACACACAATTTAATATTTTCTCGTAATACTGCGATTTGTTCGCGCAAGAAATCCTTTACTTCTGAATTTTCAAAATGGTCAAGATTTGATTCACAATTTGGGCAACGAAAGTCAATTTCCATAGCTTCCTCAAAAGGTGCAAGATATCGACATTCATCATTTATGCATCTATGAAAGACGTTATTATCTTCATATTCCAAACGTAGAGAGAGTTTTTGGAGTACTTGTTCCTGTTTTGTCTTAATAAATGTCTGCAAATTGTCAAAGTTATCCCTCCAATAATAAATCCACCAATTCTTCTTTTTCTCCTTCTCTTTGCGGGAGTCCGATAGTTTATTTTCACCCAAAATGTATAGTATTTTTCGGACAACATTCTTGTTAATATCACAAATCTTTGCTAGTTCTTCATCAGTAATCTCTGAAGATTGAATATTATACAGTTCTTCAGCGACTTTCACGCAATTTTCTCCGCCAATTTCAGAAAGAATTTGCACTAGAACACAATCTAATTGTTTCCTAGGATGATATGAGCCCAAATCACCAGTTTCTTCACCGCCAGTATCACTGGAATTCTCATGCATTATATGATCAAATGAAACAAGGTTAAAAGTCGTTTCGATTTAGGGGGGAAATAATTTACAATAATGACGGTAAAAAGAAAAAAGTGGAAATTATCGATCTTAGATCTTAAATTGGATCACATTCTCAAAGGAATTAGAGTCAACTCGTAGAATTCTCTCTAAAGTTCCTTCTCTAATCGTACGATATCGGAATAATCTTGAATTCTTCATGAGCTCTCGCGGAGGGAAGACCAAGTTCGTTATATGGTAATTATTCACTAGCTCAATGATTTTAACCTTTGAGGGGATTTCATCAATAAAATCAGGGGAAATCTCACCAAGTAGTTCTTCTCTAACGGATTCTGTATTAGCTAGCACTACTTGACAAAACTTAATCTTACTTGAAATTTTTTGGGAATCAGATTGAGGTGAACCCTTTTGTTTTGTTGTCGGTCTAGGTGGAGTAGTCTTTGTCTTTACACTGAATGAAAGACTAGGTTTCTTCTGTTCAGCTCCACAAGACTCACAAGTGTACATTTTAGTGTCAGGATTAAGTTTCATATTGGAGGAGCATTCCGAGCATAAATTTATCGAAAAACTGAACAATAGATAGCAAGTTGGATGCAATTGGTCAATTAATTCAATCATTGTGTTTCTATTCATCCATACGGGAGATTTTGCGTTGATATTACACACATAATTTTGAACTCTTTTCGTTTCTTTTTCTTTCTTTGCTTTTGCTACTAAATCCAAGCCCAGATTTTTTAAAGTGTCGGTGAAATCTTTTCCACTTATAATTTTTCCCGTTACAGGGAATTCAGCAGAAGATGATTCTGGTAGGGATTTTAAAGCCAATGAAGTTAAAATATCCTCATATTCGAATGCGGATCCGATATTTATTTTATTTTTAGTAAACTTAATGCGGATCATAGGTCCATCGAAGATACCTTTAGAGTATCGGATAAAGCGACGGTGGATATGTGGTAAATTCTCAATGGGATTTTCATTATTTGGATTATCAATAAGATCTCTTAAGAAGTGTATTTTTTGTCACCATTTCTCAGTTTGTTCGTAGTACTACCGAATTTACTGTTAATTTAATATGTTTTGATTGTCAAATTTACCCTTAATTCTTAACGAATGCTTATGTATTGTATCAAAAACATTTTAAGTCACACTACAAAGGAAAAATTATGATCTTGGTTTTTGCATGGATTCTGATCGTGGTAGGTGTGTTAGCAGCTATTGCCCTTATTGGGTACACGGAATTTGGTCGGGATGTATCCATTCCATTTTCAGTTGTCATGATTATTATTGCTTCGCTATGTATTGGATTTAGCATTCATATGTTTTTAGTCGCGAATGCATCGTGAATTTCTGAACGCCACGGTTAATTAAGCTTTAAATTTTACGTTACTGATACCTTTAGTACAGATAATTCTGTACAGAGATGATAAAAAATGGTTATGCAATTAGGTAGCACAGCAGAGATTTTATTCTTTATTCTATGGGTTGTTGTCGCTACAATGATATTAGGACTTTTCATCTGGCTTGCTACTCGATGGATTTCCTCAAAAACAAAAGCGAAAGATAAAATCGTGATGATTTTCTTACTTGCTTTGGTGATGGTATTATTGATTCCCCTCCTTGAAAGTGTATTAGCCGTCGCATTAGGTGCAATTGATTCTGTTGTAGGATGGCCTGCAACTCAACTCTCATTTTTGGGAACTGGTGGCGGATATCTATTAGCCTTGGTTGGTATTGTTGTATTTTTAGTTTTCATGGTGTTTGTGAAACTCTTCATCAATGAAACCTGGAGCAATTCAGTTTGGATTTCATTACTCTCATTGTTCTTATTGTACCTTCTCTATACTCTAATACCAGCACTCTATACTTCGCTTAGGGGCTATATACCTTTTTAGAAATACAATCTCTATTTTTTATTCTTTTTTATTGAAGAGAACAAGGATATCAACAAATTTATCTCCTTAAGCGAGGAGAAGGAACGCCCCAAAATGTTTTTTAACCCACGTATTACTTTCTTTGAGACTTCAGGAGCATAATTCAATGATTTAGTAATTGTTTCAATGGTTTTATAGAGCTGTTCTCTATCAGATGGACTCGAAGGTATCACATCTCCCCTTTGAAGAGTTCTCATTTTTTTAAAAAATTCATAAAGGACAATTGAGACCGCGTTGGAAAGGTTTAAAGCAGGATAATCATCATTTGTCGGAATTTTCACAACAAAATCACAGAGATCTAATTCTTCATTAAACAAACCCATATCCTCTCTTCCAAATACTAGAGCAATCTTTGCTTCGGGGGTTTTAAGGACTGATAAATCAATTTCATCCACATAATATACTATTCGTTTTATGTTGTTGAATCGTGTACTCTTCCCAGAAGTACCAATAACAAAGTTAAATTCATTGAATAAAGTTTTGAGAGAAAAATCGTTGTCCTGAATAACTCTTGCATTTTTTAAAATATCCAATCCATGCATCGAAAACTTTCGCGCGTCTGAACCGATCTCGCATTCAGGATGATAGAGAATCAAATTCTGAAACCCAAAATTCTTTATTACTCGAGCAATCATACCAATGTTTATGGGACCTTGTGGATGTACCAAGATTACAGAAACTTCAATTTCTTGATACTCAGGTTTAATTTCACTTGTTGCGAGATTTTTGGACTTCTTTAGGTCTTTCTTCTTCATCGATAGTATTCATAAAAAAAGAGAAATGAAAAAAATTATGATTTTTCTTTGAGGATTAAACGTGGTGCAATACCTAATGACATCATTTCCTGCAATAACAACTTAAATGCATAACTGCATGTTACTGGGGAGATAAGTACTTTATCACCACATACAGGGCAGAGGAATTTATCCTTATTACGGTCGTGAATTGCTAGTAATCCACATTTTTCACACACGAAAATAGTTGTCTTATCAGATTCATCTAACAACCTTTCTTTTAACAAGATCGTGGAACCATGCCCAATGAGGCAATCTCGCTCCATTTCTCCAAATCGAAGCCCACCTTCTCGTGCACGCCCTTCAGTAGGTTGCCTGGTAAGAATCTGTACTGGACCACGAGCTCGTGCGTGGATTTTATCAGCAACTAAGTGGTGTAATTTCTGGTAATATACAACGCCCAAGTAAATCCCGACATCGTATTTACGCCCATTAACTCCATTATATAATGCATGTCTGCCAGAGTAAGTGAATCCTGCTTCTACGAGTTTTTCTTGTAATTTTGCAATATCAACCCACTCGAATGCAGTAGCATCTTGAATCTTACCAAAGGAGCATGCAATTTTTCCGCTAATTCCTTCGAACATCTGTCCCAAAGTCATACGGGATGGCATAGCATGAGGATTAATGAGTAAATCAGGAGATACTCCTTCCATGGTAAAAGGCATGTCTTCTTGCGTTGGGATTTTTCCAATAACACCCTTTTGGCCATGACGGGATGCAAACTTATCTCCTATTTCCGGAATCCGTAAATCTCTCACTTTGATCTTTGCCAATTTATTACCATCAATAGTTTCTGTGATAATTATGGTATCTACAGTTCCTTGTTCACTGTGACGAATTGGAATGCTAGTTTCCCTTCGAGTTGGTTGGTCTACACCGAATTGATCATAGGATTTAATAAATCGAGGTGGTGAGGTACGACCAATGAGTACATTCCCACCTGTCACTTCCTTCTCCGGTTCAATAATTCCATCTTCAGAAAGGAATCTGTAATCGTCATCATTCGCATATCCTCGCACGGATTTATCAGGTTTTTGGAATCTATCAACTTCTCCTCCCGGGTATTTCCTTTCCTCACCTTCATATGTTCTGAAGAATGTGCTTCGTGCCAATCCTCGTTCAATCGATGCTTTGTTTATGATGAGTGCATCTTCAATATTAAATCCCTGATAAGTCATTACGGCAATGACAAAATTTTGTCCTGCAGGTCTTTTTCCGAATCCAATGATATCCATAGGAGTTGTTTGCACGATTGGTACCTGCGGGTAATGAAGGATGTGACCACGAGTATCTAATCGTAAGTGGAAATTAGCAGCATAAATTCCTAATGCCTGTTTAGCCATACCGGCTTCATAGGTATTACGAGGACTTTGGTTATGTTCTGGGAATGGTATTAGAGAGGCAGTAATTCCTAATATTGTAGTTGGGGAGATTTCCATATGAGTATGTTCAACAGACAATTGAGTATGGTCAAGTGCAATTAGCGCATTTTCTTCTTCTTCTGCGTCTAAATATTCAATTACACCTTTTTTGATAAGGTCTGACCATGTAAATTCACTCGAGCGAATTTTATCAAAATCTTCTTTTGCGATAACGACTTCTCCGTCTTTTACAACATATAGTGGTCTACGAGCACGACCAGCATCACAATTTATTTGGATTTCTTTTGATGCACCATAATATGCAATGTTTACCGTGTTATTGATCTCTGCACGTCGGCGTCGCATTCGAACATTTTCTACTAAATTCTCGATATCTTGATGAACTCCTATCAATTTCCCGTTTAGGAAAATTTTTACATCTTTACTTGTGTATTCTGCAATTTCTTCAATCGGTATTACTCCTAAGTCGATAAGGATCTGTTCCATGTATTTCTCGTTCCAACTGACTGATATAATTGCAGTTAAACTTAAATTCTTTACCAATCCACAGTTTGGACCTTCTGGAGTTTCTGCCGGACAAATTTTACCCCATTGAGTAGGATGCAGATCACGAGCCTCAAAATGTGGTTGACTCCTGCTTAAAGGAGAAATAATACGACGTAAATGGCTAAGTGTGGAAATATAATTCGTTCGATCTAATAGTTGGGAAACACCTGCCTTTCCACCAACCCAATTACCAGTAGCTAAAGCATGCCTAATACGCTCAGAAATTACATCAGCTCGCACTGCAGTCTTAATGTTTGGCTTTCTTCCACGAGTATTTGTTCTTTCTAACTGATATTTTATATCACGGCATAAACTCACAAATGCAACTCGGAATAATTGAGTGAATAAGTCTCCTGCAAGTTTAAGGCGTTTGTTGGTATAATGGTCTTTATCATCTGCCCGTCTTTTACCTAAGACAAGTTCTAACACTTTTTGTGTCATTTGACCTAAGTAATAAGCTTTTTTGATTCGATCTTCTTTCTCATTACCAATGTGAGGTAATAAATAGCGATCTAATACCTGCAAAGCTCGTTTAATACGAAATTCTGTAGGTTGTGTATATGCCACACGCTTACCCAAATAGTCTATTGCTTTTCTCTGACTTTCTTCTTTATCTCTGGATTGTAAAGAAGACGCAATATCAACAACAGGGATAAGCTCCTTCCTAATTGCGGGATCATCTGAAATAGCTTCAAAAATTTTCTTATCGGAGTCTAAACCTAATGCACGCATAAGAATAGCGATTGGAATACGACCAGGTACCGTTGGAATTTGAACTTTTATACTTCCATCCTTTCGGCGCTCAATCGTTACTGGAGCGCGAAAACCTTGAGTAGTTGAAAATACTTTTGCAATATGAGTTGCAGATGCACTTTTGCTGGTCTCCTCTACCATAATACGATTGGGAGCTAAGTCTTCTTGAGTAACAAGCACTCGCTCCGTTCCATTAATGATAAAGTAACCTCCAGGATCTAAGAAATCTTCTCCTTTTTTAATGAGTTCAATTTCAGAATTGTTAGCTAACGGACATCGAACGGATTTTAACATAATTGGAAGTTTCCCTATGTACATCTTAATAGGTTCATTATCAATTTCCCTTTGAATACGTTCGTCAATAGTTACAGGTGTCATTTCCAGATTGATGTTAGCAGAATAACTGAGTTCTCTTATTCTTGCTTCCATAGGAGTTATTTCCTTTTTTGCACCATCCGCTTCCCGTATAATTGGTGTATCCACGTTTATTTTTCCAAAACGAATCTTGTATCCAGGGATCTCAGGGATAATCTGTCCCGAATCGTCAACAATTTCTTGCATTTGATTCTCTACAAAGTCATTGAAACTATCAAGATGCTGCCGAACTAATCCTTTTTCCTTGAAGAATGCTTTTAATATGCTCCAAGTATCTACTTTTTCAATAGTTACCGCCATATTATCTTACCCGTTTCCCTTTCATCACAAATCGATAAGATTCCACTTCTTTAACTGTGGTTTCTGATTTGCGTGTTATTTTTAATACATCTCCATACCGGGCTCCAATCATCTCGACAACAGGATCATCGGAAAAAATTCTAGGCAGATTAAGGAGTTTGATTGAGAATTTCTTCAATAATTCGTCAGTCTCTTCTTTACTCAAAATTTTATGTGTTGGAACAATTTCATGTTCTAAAATATCAACTTTAGGTTTTTCTTTTACCAAATTATATCCACCAAAAAGAAAGTCACTATGTAGTGAAACAATCACAATAAAAATTCATTAAAAAAAAAATTTTCGATTTTGGGAAGTGCATCTTTGCTCCAAGTCATTCTAGAGAGGATCATTTTCAAGGTATGTGGTTTTGGATCTCAAATACCCAATATCCCGAATTTTTTCCCAAAATTTGAATTGTTCGGTTTGAATCCTCCAAATTTTGTCGTAGTGCATTATATACACTCTCTGCTCCTAATTTCTTCTTAATAACGATGTCCATTACGCCATTGGGACTCAAATAGGATAATGTTTGCAAAATATGGTTCAGATATATCTTTTTACCAATTCGTATAGGGGGATTGTAATAGATCCCATCATACAGAATGTTATTTTCAGGCAAAATTTGTGAATAATCTCCGGTAAAAACAGTAAAACGCTTGAGTTTGTGTTTTTTTGCATTTAATTCAGCAAGATAAGTTGCTCTAGAGTTAATATCCACAAAGTGAATTTCTAATTTGGGTTGAATAACTCCTAATACTACCCCAACAACTCCAATCCCGCATCCCATATCTAGGATGCGTTCTTTTGGTGGAATTGTTGCTCTTTTTAGTAAAACTGAAGTGCCAGTATCCACTTTATTTGCACTAAACACTCCTGAAGCGGTAATAAACTGAAACTCTCGATTTTTAATTATAGATCTTATAGATTTCAGCTGTAATGGGGAGTGGGGGGCACTAGTGAAATAATGATCACGTTTTTCCATAACCCTACCTCCCTATTGGGTGGATTTCCAATGAGGATACGTTTTTCTGGCCATTGCTACTCGTTCTATCTTAGTTACGAACCCAGATCCTAATTTGTGAATTTTTGATGCAGAATGGAAGGTCTCACCAAAACCAATCAATTCTCCTTTCTGGGTCATCATAGCTACTTTATCTCCTTTATTAATATCAGAATGTAATTTCAATACTCCATTTGCTGCAAGATTTGCTCCATGGCATATTGCATCCACTGCAGTATCTCTGACAATAATTTGTTTCATGTGGACAACCGCAGTTTCCATCGGTTGAATCAAATCAAATAGATACGAATCATCCCCTTCTTCAGTGGATAAATAATATGCATCATGCAAGTCATGCAATGTAACAAGGGTATCTTCTTTGAACTGACCAGCCCGCGATCTACGCAACTCAGCCATGTTAGCCCCGCATAGTGCAACTTCTCCAAGGTCAAAACATAATTTCCGAATATAAGTACCCGCTTGACATCCTACACGAAAAACGGTATATCGTCCTACAGTTTCTAAAATATCGATGTAATATATCCTGCGCTTTCGTAAAACTCGAGCAACTGCAGATTTTATTGGAGGTCTTTGCCAGATGTCAGTGGTAAATGTATTCATTAATCCTTTGATTTTTTCTGGAGTAACTTCGTCATGAAATTTAATTATACAAACATATTCTTTCCCAGCAGTTAATAGAGCCGAGGTGATTTTTGTAGCGTCGCCTAGTGCAACTGGCAATACTCCAGTAACCTTAGGATCTAGGGTACCTCCATGACCTGTTTTGTTTAGATTTAATATATTTTTTACCCATACTACGACTTCATGGCTTGTAGGACCACTTGGTTTGTCCAAATTCACAATACCATAATTCATATACTGGGATAAAGGTTTGCGTTCCTCGGGTCGACATCCAAAGCTAAAATCTGTTTCTTCTTCAGCTTTGATGATCCATTGTTTTGTTTCATCCGCAGGTAATTTTTTTCGTTCCATCCTTTATCCTACTCAAAAGTAGACATGGAATCAAAAAAATATTGTGAAATTAAAAATGGATAGAGAAAAAAACCTTCGTTTGCTTAAATCTGCGCTAAAAAAACTCAAATAAAAAAACTAAAAGAATCAGGAATATATAATTGAATAGAAAGAAATTTATACGGACCACTCATATCTGCAGGTTTGACAAACTAGCTTATGTCCATACATGACTTTGGGGATATAACTCACAATTTTTGTTTTATCCTCTATTTCTCGTACCTTTAGACCGTTACACTTTGGACATTGGTTTCTTCGTAGTCCGATATCAATTTCTTCGCCACCAGTAAATCCTGTACTAACACTAGGTGTAGGGGCAGGAGATTTTGCAAGTGTTGGGGACATTACTGCTCGGGGTTCCATTAACTCCTTGATTTTCTTATCTTTGTGTGCAATATCAACCTTTAATTCTTCGATTTGATGCTGTAAAGCAGCTAATTGTTGGGTTCCTGCAGCAATTTGTTGCTGATATTGCTGATTTTGGAATTTTAATGCATCGAAGTCTTCTTTGGATACTTGATGATCCTGAAAATGCTGTAATTGATTGGATAGTTCTTGAACATTTAGATTTAATGCGGAGATTTGACGGTCTTTTGATTCGATTTCTTCTCTCGAGACTAATTGGTCTTGCATCATTTGTAATTCTTGAACCTTCTGTGCTAATGTCCGATTTTGATTGAGTAAGTCCTGATTTTGTTGCTGGAATTCCATCATTTTATTCTGTTCTTGTTGAACTTGACTCGATACCTGAGAATCCATGCTCCGTTGCATAGAATCTATTTGTTGTTGTACGCTACCAGTTA
>JAEOTN010000494.1 GCA_016839865.1 Promethearchaeota archaeon
AAAGGAATTTTAACATTTGAAGAAAAAACAAAAAAAACTCTCAGGTAAAGAACAGGCAAAATTGAATAAAAGGAAGAAATTTTACTCAAAATTTACACGTCTTATTGGTGAGGAAATTATTCTACTTAGCATGAATAAAGGAATTTCATTCCCCGAATACGATGATCTCTCCAAAGTATTGCAGGAGGATTACGAAGAGTACGAATCAGAAATTAATTACGAAGAAGTAAAAACTCTTGAGATTGTTTATTTAGAAGAAGCACACTTCTTAGTTAATGCAGTAAAATCACAACTTGTGAAAGTAATTCGAAGAGAGACAACAATTGATAACGAAGGATTTGACCGAAGAGGACAATCTGGTGCTGATGATAGCTATCACTATCAAGCTGCATTTAATTGGGGGGTTCAGGTTGTTGACGGTGAAGTATTCAAGAACTTGCTAGAAAAAGAAATGGAAAATCCAACTTTATATGATTTAACTCCCAAGATCGCAGAAATCCAGGAGCCTGTCTACCGAAAAAACCAAAGACCAGTCCGAAAGCGGAACCGATGAATTTCGAAAAAAAGCTATACAAAACCAATCTGTTTCAAGACATCTACTAAGTAGGCTTGAAGAATTTAGCAAAAATCCCGTGTTTTTGATTTTGGTGTATCCTATCCAAGAGAATCCGAAAGTTGTTGTGGATTTTAAAATATTTTAATTCTTAAATTTTCTAATCATTTATACTTCGCGAGGAACAATATTTAACTCAATTTTCATTTTATACTATCCCAAAAGTCCTTTTTTGGATGTCTTAAATCCCAATCTTCACGAGTATCATGAAGAAGCCGGGAACAGTACGGATCACCTTCAGCAATAGTATGCTCCATGGTTAGCACAATATTTTTATCGTAATGGGTCGTTGCTGATTGGTAATCTCCGTAGCAGCAGATTAAGTACATCAATTCACGATCTTCGATATCATCAAGAGCCTCAACCCATAAGCAGTTATCATTTCTATAGAAGTACTTACCGTTGGAAAGCATACCCCTTACAACAACCCAAGAAGATGGAGGTTCTTGAGGTTTCGATACATCCTCGTAGAGAGCCTCCAGATTAACAAATCCAGATTCTCGTTGTTGTCCATATTCAATAATATAGAGAGAGATATATTGCTTAAAGAGTTTTATTGCCTCATTTCTTTCCATAACATTGGTTAGAGTATGAATTAAGTAATAACTTGGTAAAAGGAATGACCTGAAATTGTTCCTTTCACTTACACTAACTTTCGTATCTTTCCATCCAATGCCTTCAGGTATCTGAAGCGTTTGTAAATAAAAATTCATGGCCAAAGATGCAAGCTGGGGGTAAACGGCTAAATGGATCCTATCTTCCAAATAAGTATTGAGAATTTCTTCTTCATCGGTGAGTTTTACAGTAACCATATTGTGGTAGTTGGTCTGCAATAGGTTGACAAAATTTGAGAGAAAGTCAGGTGCTTTCTCCTTGATTAACCCGAGCAGGAAATTCAATCTTCTTAGTATACCATTCACGATAATTTCCGAGGGATTAATCTCGGTCATTATTTCTAAGGCATTTTCTTTGAATTCACCTTGTTTTACAGATTTTATAATCATTGTAAAAATATAGCATTTGTGCAGATAAATATTTTATGTTCCACATTTTCATACCTTAGTATTTCCTTATAATCATAAGATTGTATTTCACTTTGACAAGATTCTGCTGCTACCTAAGTCTAAAAGTTAGATTTTATAATAAACCTATTAAAATTGCACTCTTAAGGGTATATTAGATACATGGCGGAGTATTACTCAGATCGGCTATCAGCTTCTCTTCTCAAGAAATGTTATGACCTGGCTCCACCTCGAATTAAGGCATATCTGCAAGCAGAAATTGACTTTGTACTAAAGTTCATTTCTCCATCAGATCGGGTGCTCGAACTAGGATGTGGCTACGGTAGAGTGATTAGACGAGTAGCTCCTTTTGCCTTAAAGGTGATAGGCATTGATACTTCAAGTGAAAGTATTACTTTAGGTAGGGAATACCTTTCAAGCCATGCAAACGTAGAACTAATAGAAATGAATGCACTTGATCTTCATTTCAATGATCAATCCTTTGATGTTGTAATTGCTATTCAAAACGCTATATCCGCATTCAAAGTAGATGAACACAAACTAATACAAGAAGCAACCAGAGTTACTCGAAAAGGGGGGAAAACAATATTCTCTTCCTATTCTGAAAAAATTTGGAATGAACGACTTGAGTGGTTTGAACGTCAATCAATGGAAGGATTGATTGGAGAAATCGACTACGATAAGACGAAAGATGGAACAATAATTTGTAAAGACAGTTTTAAGACGAAAACTGTCTTACCTGATGAATTTCGAAAATTAACCTCTTCATTAAATCTTGACGCGAATATAGAAGAAGTTGATGCTTCCAGTATTTTCTGCATCATATCAACATAAATGAAATTTTGAACTTAGTCAAATAAGAGGGGAAAATTGGTCCAAGTAAGGTATATACCTTTTCACCGATGATAAACTTAAAATTTTCCCAATCAGTAATCTAAGCAGGAGAAAAAACACGTTGAAGGATCTCACAATTGAAGTAGAAAATACATTAGAGACACTTGCTTTGCTTGGAGAAACATTAGGCAATGCAGGAGTGAATATTGAGGGACTTTGTGCTTTGCAAGGCAAAGGAAAAGATATTGTTCACCTTTTAGTTGCGGATGAGATACGAGCAAAAGATGCATTAAGCGAGGTAGATATTGAAGTCGCTCTAATAAGTGATGTTTACGTTTTAGATAAAAACAAAAAACAGGTGGTGGGCAGGCCAGGATCATTTGGTGGAATTTGTCGACATCTTATAAATCATGGAATACAGGTCAATTTCGCGTATGCTGCAGAAAATAATAAATTTGTATTTGGTGTGGATGATCTCGATAAAGTTCAACAAATCCTCTAACTATTACTCAAATCAGTGGATTTTCTAAATGCCTAAACTTGTATTTGTTCAAGAACTTTTAATTTATTGAATGCTTGCTCAAAATCAGCAATGATATCTTTCGCATCTTCTATCCCTACACTTATGCGCATGAGTGTATCTGTAATACCTGCTTTTAATCGGTCCTCTTGACTTACAATAGCATGTGTAGTACTAGCTGGATAAATTATTAACGTTTCAACTCCACCTAATGATACTGCACGGGTAATTATTTCCAAATTATTAATAAATTGTTTAGCCATTTCAAAATCTCCATCCAGTTCAAAGGTAATCATGGATCCAAATCCATCTTGTTGATACTTAGCCAATTCATGATCTGGATGTGAATCAAATCCCAGATACCTGACAGACTTAATCATCGGGTGTTTTACTAAATATTCTGCGACAAGTCTTCCATTTTTTTCGTGGGCATCCATTCTTAATTTCAATGTTTTCAGACCTCTACTCAGTAAATACGCATCGAAAGGCCCTAACATAGCTCCATAGTGAATTGCAGTTGATCGACACTTATCAATGAACTCCTTATTACCACAGATTACTCCACCAATTATATCAGCATGACCATTTAGATATTTTGTAGCACTATGTACGACTGCATCAATCCCCCAATCAAGTGGGTGCTGTAAGATTGGGGACATAAAGGTTGAATCAATACCTGTCAAGATGTTATGTTCTTTGGCGATTTTTGCAATAGCTTCAATTGATACC
>JAEOTN010000495.1 GCA_016839865.1 Promethearchaeota archaeon
AACAAAAAAAGTTATCTCATTATTCTAATGACATACTTTATTCCACTTTAAATACATTTAAATATATTAAAAATGTAAAAGCAAAAATCAGTGAGTACACAGTTCCGTGTCCATATTTCGAAAGAACTTGTTTGAAGTGCAAACATCAATCGTGTTGCACTTATGGAAAATTATATCCTATCTTTCAAAAAATGGCAAAAGATTTTCCAGATAAACTATATTTCTTTAAAGATCCAATTAGTTCTCCTTAATTTTACTTGTAGACAAGGATTTCTTCAAAGAGTTTTTTATCAGGGACTAGGGATTGGAATAATTTTTTTTTAAAATCTCCTTTTTTGCTAATAAATCTACGTGCAATTTTATCAATTGCTATTATTCCCATTACTGTTTGAATGAAGCTCTCTATAAGATCATCTAATCCCAAGCCTAAACGATTAAATTCTCTACGATCCATCAATAATAACCGATTAATTTGAGGGTCTCCCCAGGATCCATCTGGATTTTTGACTGATAAATTAGTTCCTAACATATTCCAAGAATTTACTGATTCGGTTAATTCATTACTTAGATGCTTCCGTGCTCTTCTTGCATACATAGAGATTGGTCGAAAACCCTCAATTGTTGAGCTAACCATCATACGCAAATCAGCAGCAAAAAACTCATTTTTTAAATTAGGAACTGTTCCTATATGATATAAGCGTTCGTGTCGGGTTAATGAACTCCAATTAGAATTCGCGATTAAACTTTGCAGAATAAATTTATCATATGGATAGTCTCTTTCCATAAATGAATCCAGCTCCAGTTGATTTACTATCGTCCAGACACCCTGACCAGCATTCGAAGAGGGATTTTTAATACATGCAAATCCACCCATTCTATCAACCCATAAAGGGATTTCATTTTTACTTAAATCCCATATAGTTTCAGGAGTAAGAATTTGTAAACCAGTATCTTTATATTCCGCATTGAAGAAATCATATGCTTTCGCAGCAATCAATTTATTTCTTCCTCCTGCAAGACAGGCTAAAGTAGGATTAAAAATCATTGTTTTTGTCAATACTGGGATTCTCGTCCATGGTTTTTGAGTTACATATCGGAATGCTGCTTTAATGGGATGCCATTGTTCCGTTTCATCTCTAACATACATGATTCCCTCTTCGAATTTAACCGGAGGATCTCCGTCATCATGATGAAATTCCACCGCAAAAACTTGACTCTTTGTGAGATCTGCTAATGTTCGAGCATATCCAATATTTTCCATCGGATTTTTATCAAATACTACTGCATAATTACCATCGGGGAGATTTTTCTTCTTTTTCACCACTGGTAGAAATGCTTTTGTTAGTAATCGCGCGTATCCACCATGCGGAGTTTCATCAATATAAGGCATACTTTTATTACCAGAGGGACAGGAATTTGCCTCTATTAAGACCATTTGTCGTACTCCCTTTCCAGTTGTCACAGCAAATAAATCCGCACCAGCCCAACGGAAGTGCCTAGGTTTGTAGGATAGGAGTTCTCTTAGTTTTTCTCCTTCAACATTAGGATGAAAATGACAATATCGTTGGATAATTTGCTCATTCGTTAAATTTAGGAAATATCTCACCAAAGGATGCAATTGCGCATTAATTACCTTTGGGTAATAATGTTCCTCATATTCAAATTCGCCAGGATTGATTAGTTTTGCAGAATGCATAGAATTCTCTACTTGAATTACTTTAATTATAGAAATACTTGTAAGATGAATAAAAATCTATTGGACGACGGAGTTAGAAAGACACAAGGTGTTGATTTTTAATTGTTTTTTAATCATGGCCAATTCTAGCTATAGTTTAAAACAATGGGATAGAATTAATCGGCAGAATTAGGCTATTGTATCTTCAAAGTATTTTGATCAAAAATATTAAATCAACAAATGTGATCTATTACAAAATAATTTTGGTGTTTGAAATAGTAAATTGGGTACCGATAATCAGCAGTTTTATCTTATTTCTATTTGTTATGGTCATATTTACTCAAGAAAAACTTGATTATGCAGTGTATGCATTACTAGCTGCAATTGTAGCATGTGGAATTGTATTCTTTTTTTATAAAAATGAACCCGTATTTACAGATTTGGGTTCTCCATTACGCGCTTATCTGAATTTTATTGAATTTGATGCAATCATCTTTCTAATATCTATGCAAATCATTGTAGCAATCAGTGAGGAAAGTAAATTATTTCAATGGCTTGCATTGAAGGTTTTACATCTTGTTGGGGGAAATCATCGATTGTTTTTTTATTTAATTAGTATGGTTTCCTGTTTGACAGCATCTCTAATATCTGATATTACGATTGCAATTATTTTTGTTCCATTAGTAATTCGTGCTACTCGAATCCTCAGAATCAAAACAGCTCCTTATATCTTCGCAATCTCATTTACAGTGAACATTGGTTCTATTTATACTCCATTTTCAAGCGCAGAAAATATCCTCATTTCAAGTGCTGAAGGATTTGATCTAAATACAGTCTGGTTTTTAGGAAATTTTTCTCTTTTCGTTTTCCCAGTTCTATTTCTTACACTATTTGTCTTAGATTTGTTCTTCATTCGAAAAATCGATCCACCTGAGCAAATTCAAAAAACTATCTTGTTAGAGATAATGTCTCCAGATATCGTGATTGTCAATAAGAAACAATTCATATTAAACTGGATTTATTTCAGTTTAGTAATAATAGGATTAATATTTATCCCCCAAGCATATCTAGTTTCTTTAGTCGGGGTTGTTTTGATCAGTATCTTCAATAGAAAGCAATTTGCTGAGAATTTAAAAACCGCTGTTGATTGGAAGTTAATTTCCTTTTTAATTGCAACTTTTCTCTTGATAGGAACAATGCAAATTAATGGAACATTTACTTTGTTAAATGGTGTTATTGAAAGGGTAATACCAGCTGACCCAATATTAGCTGCTTTTGTTATTCTACTATCTATAAGTATATTGTCTGGATTTCTAGCTCAAGTTCCTACTGCTTTAGTGGTTATTGCGGTATTGCAGCAACTATATAGTGTTGGATCTGGCGGGGAAATCCCTAATATTATTAAAATGGCTTTTATTCTTGGCATAAATATAGGTTCAAATTTTCTTCCACAAGGCGCGGCTGTTGATTTAATGGCTTTAAACCTGGCTAAGAAGTATGATGTGGAAGGATTCAACTATAAAACCCTTCTTCGGAATGGTTCATTGATTACTTTATTCCATATTGCGAATAGTTTAATCTATATGAGTCTCCACTACCTAATTGTTGGTTAAGAAAAAATAACAAGAAAACTGCACTGAATAAATGATCATATTTCAGCTAAAAGTTATCATTTCTAAAACTAAAAGAAGGATTTCACGAATATTTCATGAGTGTTAATTTCATCATGTGATGTATGGAAAGAGAAAAACCTAATACGAAAAATAACCTCATCAACAAGTCTTAGGAATCATAGTACTTCACCTATGATGAAATACCCAATTGAAAATGCAAATGACGGAAAAAACACAGATAGTGCCCAAGCGAAATACATTATGTTTTCGAGTATTGGAGGTAAGAAATAAAATGGACTATACCAATAGCCCGTTCGAAGTAGAAAGAATTCAAACCAAATTGTAAGAATAGAAACAATCATTATAAAAAGTGATATACCAGTTAATCCTGCCATTAAATATCCGCATCTTTTTGTCTTAATTGAAAAAAGTACAAATTTCGGGAATTGTAACCAAGCAAAGAGTAACAATAGGTAACCAACAGCTTTCGTGATCACATCTAATATGGAGAAAGTCAAACCAAATTGGTACATTTCCACACGATCTTCACCATATAAACCAAAGTCAGACACAAACATTTCTTCAATTATGTTAGTTTTGAAAAAAGAAGTTAACACTAATAGTAAAGATCCAATTGAAAAAATAATAGCGAAGCGCGAAAAATGAACATCTAAGAATTTTCCTCGTAGATCGTTAATATAAATTATCACAATGATAGTAAGTACAATAGAAAAATTGTATGCGATGAATGGTAGATAATTTACAACATAGTACAAATTCTCTTTTATAAAAATGGTTGTATAACTTAGAGCGTTGGAACCTCCTGTAAATAAACCCCATATTGAGACGCCAATTGATTCAAACATCAACCCCATTCCGTAAATTACAAAAATAAAACCTAATCTCTTCTCCCTACTCATAAGTCTTTATCAGTGAGTTTAATATTTATGCTATTCCCCCTCTATTGAATTGGGATAAATTATTCTAATGATTGTGGAACTTTTGAAAAAAACACTATGGTTAATAGGATATATAGCTGAGTAAATATCATGAGCGACAAAACTAAGAATTCCCTAAGCAAGATCATCTACATAGCCTTACTAGTATTCTTCATAGGAATTTCACTTATTCTTGTTTTTTTTAACCGTATAGACCTATTATTTGAAGATCCTTTAATTACACCTGAGCTTTGGCTTGAAGATCAACCTTGGGTCATCATGGAGATATTTAATTCTTCCTTTGTATTGATTCAACCTCTGTCCACGCTTATCGTCTATCTTTTAGGAGTAATCACGATTGGGATAGGGATTTTCCTACTCTATAAACAAGAAAACCAGAAATCTCGTGCATGGTGGGGAATTGCCTTAATTGTCTGGGGGATTGGTACATTACTAGCTGGAACTAGCTACCAAGCGTTTGGATATGAATTAAAGTGTGCTGGAAATACATTTTGCAGATTCACTAGTCTATTCGAGGTATTCTACCTTCTAGTCACCGTGTATAGCGTGAATGCGATGATGATGAGTCAGGTGTATTCCTCATCTACAGGAAAATGGCGTACATTCCAACTGTGGTATGCCCCGATAAACACTATAACGTATAGCCTAATTATTGTATTCGGTTCAATTCTTCCTGTTAAATTCCTAATCTCATTTGGAATGATGGTAGTTTTTCTGGTCCCAAGCATGTTGATGTTCTTTATCAATAATACGATTAGATACATCAAGCATAAAAACCGGACAGACTTAATGCTTATGTGGGTGTGGTTAGGCATGGCTATCGTTATGGCTGCATACTATCTTGCAGCTATGCTAGGATTAACTGAAATCATGTGGAGCAGAGGTGTATGGTTTTCTGATAATGATGTGTTGCATATCGGTTTGATTATCTGGATGCTCTATATTGGAATCATCGTGAAAACTAAGGTAAGTGATCTTCCAACTGAATTGAGTTGAGTTAATAAAATAGATAGGAAAACACTAATACGAAGGTTTAGAAATAGAAGCTTGAGGATTTTCAATGCCAGAATTTATGAAGATATTAGATGACATGAGATATGTTATAGGCATAAAAGGAATAATGCTGTGGCTCCCAAATAAAAAATTGTACATAGATTCACAAACATCAGAGGAGCAGAGTGAGAAGATTGCTCCGGAACTACTACGTATTTATAGTAGTGCACTTTCAGTTGCTTCCCATTTGGATTATGCACTCGAAATCATGGTGTTTGAAGGTGGAAGACAAAAAATCATTATCTTCCCAATTTCAAGCGGGGAAAATGGGAACCAGTCAAGTAAAGGCTTGATCGCTTTTTGGGTGTACCAACGTGTAAATGTAGAGGAATTACTGCCGATGCTGGAAGAGCATATAGATAAATTGAAGAAAATCATTGAAAAAGAGAAATCTTTCATGTTGGAAGGAAATCTTAACACAATGTCTCAAACCATTATCGGTTTTCAAGCAACAGCATTTGATTTCCATCAAATCGAGAAAACTCCCCCGATAATCGACGTAATTGAGGATTTTCAAAAATATCTAAATGTAGGAAATGAACTCGTATCTCTAGGAGCTCTTGACTATTTGTTGTATCTAAGTGCTTCCTATTCGGACAAAAAATCTCAAGAATTAAATCAAATTGTGTTATTGATGGGTATAATGTGTTCAAACTTACTATCCAGTCGATTCAATGTCAATTTAATAGAACCTGTTGAGATTCATCTAAAATTCACAAATCGAGATTTATATTACCAGGCAATTAACAATAGTCAAGGTTGGATTACCGTAATTCTACGAAGTGGTAGCCACAAGTTAGATTTACTTAAGATGTGGATACAAGCAAATGCAGAACGAATTCGAGAATCAATTTCAGTTCCATCCGAGACTTGGGGGCAGCAAAAACATCGTATCATAAACCAACTTAATGCACTCAAAAAACTTCTAGGATGAAATCCTCATCTTTTTTAAGAACAACACAAACAATCAAAGTGGGTCACAATGGGCAAGCGTACAATTTTAATTAACTGTAAAAAATGCAGTAAGTTATTGCGAATCATCGTAAATGAAGAAGATTTCGAAGATGAGACTAAAGAGATTATAACTGTTGTCCATGCTCATGGTGATATAGCTGATGCGATGCCGCACGCAGTGATTGTAGAAATAGACAGGAACTTTGTAATTCGCGATACAAAAATTCCTAATCAGTTCGTTAATTCTTTTGATTTATAATCGAATTTTTTCATATTTATTCTGCTGATTCCTCACAATTTTCGGAAAATACTTAAATCTTTGAGTTGGTCTTTGTATTTAATAGAAAGGTGAGAAAAGATTTCTGAGGCTGAGAGAATTGAGGGTGAATTACGTCAGATTCGTGTTCAACATTCTGTTATGTCGGATATTAGATTTTCACAACATATACTCACTCCCGATTTCAAATATATGTTCAGTAAAATTCCCAAGAAAGATTGCAAGGAATGTGGGAAGTTATTTCGGGTTACTCATTGGTGTAAAACTCACGAACGACAAATTTGGATTCCAAATTGGGAAATCATCATCCGTGCGAATTTTAAACAAGATAAAATAGAACCTTATCAAATTCATTTGGATACTAATGAGGAAAAATACGTTCAAAAAGAACATCTACACTTCCCGCAAAAAAAACCATTAAAACAAGCAGTACTACCTAAAGAGCAAGAAAAAAAACAGATATTGCAGCTACAACAGTCTAAAAAGAGACCTCAATCAGTAACTGCTACCAAAACTCCACAAGCAAGTAAAAAACAATATGCCCAACTACCGCATCCGAGCAAACTACATAAGAATAAGTTATCACTTCCTTCCACAGCCCAGCTAACTCAAAAAGAACGGGAAGCATATGAACAATTCAAAATTTGGCGACATGGTCGAGTAATCCGAGAGAATATAAAACCACATATGATAGTACCTGATGAATCTCTTCTAGCAATTATATATTACCGCGTGTCCAATACTAATGAATTAATCCAGATAACAGGAGTTACTCCAGATTTTGCACGTAAATATGGAACAGATATATTGCGTATAATGATTCGTAATGGGATGGCTACTGGTATCAAAACCTATCAACAACAAAGAAAACAAACCCCATTACAAAAAATTGTCAGTAACGATAGTTCAAATCAAATAAAGCTCGTTGTGGGATGTGTAGCTTGTATAATAATGATAGCAATTGTTGCTGTTGTAATCCAACTGTTTTAATTATTAAATAATCCCTATTTTTCTGACACAGATTGGGTGTTTTATTGTGGAAAGTTATTTGAACTCATAAGAAGATTGTATTCTGTAAAAGTTTGAAGAGTGTGAATACAATAGAGATACTACGAGATCATTCCGAAACCGCGTTAAAAATCGCGATCGAAGATAATATTCTTCAGTATATGAGAGCTAGCGTAATTCCTGGAGAGGAAGTTTTAGATACAAGTGAGATTTTTCGATGGTATTGTGGATCGAATATCCTATTACGAAATTGGGTACTCAATGCGAAATTTACCCCGGAGAACGTCATTTCGAAAGTAAGGGAACAAATGGATTATTTTAAAGAACGAAAAGTCACCTTTCTTTGGTGGAATGGCCCATCTGCTGAACCTTTGAATTTAGGAGAGATTATGCAAGATTTGGGCATGATTAAATTTAACATTCCTCCAAAATCCGGAGATATGGTGATGGACATTCGGGATTCAAAGGATATGGAGAGGAAACTGAACGAAATTGTAAAAAAAACCGGAATAACGCTTCAAAAAATAAAATCCACACAAGAAATACGGGATGCTGCAAATGTTGTAGTGAAAACTATGGGTCTATCTAGAGAATTTCAAAGAGCAGGGGAACAATCATGCGAATTAATGTTAAAAGAAGATACGAGTGTTAATGCATTAGTCGGTTATATAGCATATCTAAAAAATAAACCAGTCTCAGTTTCAACGGTGTTTTATGGAGCAGGTGTAGCTGGACTCTATAATGTAGGCACACTACCTAAATATCGTCATCGTGGAATTGGTACGGCTATTACGCTAGCCCCACTTGTTGACGCCTGGAAAAGGGGATACGAGATTGCAGTGTTGACTGCTACTCCATCGGGATTTCCTATCTACGAGCGTATCGGATTTAAAAAACACCATGCGATGGACCAATTTTTTTGGACTCCACAACCTTTTAGACGATTCCTTTACAAAATGTATTTCCGTCTACAACGTGTCAAATTTAAAAAAAAGTAGGATAAAAGGAAAATTATAGAAAA
>JAEOTN010000496.1 GCA_016839865.1 Promethearchaeota archaeon
AGTAAATTTACTAATCAAGAAGATGCAATCGAATTATTCAATGGAGAAATTCTCAAACTCCCTCGACCTTTTAAGGAAATTGAGGAAGCTACGACAGATTTTTTATCAGATGCTTATCAAGAGGATTTACCCAATCCATGGGAATCTGCTGGAGAACATATTTGGATACCTGTAGATGGAGGAGAAATACGCGTAATTCATTTTAAACCAAAAAATCCTGTTTCTAAACGCCCAATTCTTTTAATCTCTGGTTGGGCAGTAGTTCCTTCCACTTTTGTTGATTATCACGAAGTTATGCACAATCGGTGTGAATGGTATTATCTAGAAACCCGAGAAAAATCTACTAGTAAATTTAAAAGACTTTCCCGATTCAATGGTCGTCTTGCACGATTTGATATGCATCAGGCAGCAAAGGACATTGGTGATGCAATCAAATTCCTTGGCCTTGACAAAATCGATTTCGTCCTTGCTGCTACTTGTTGGGGTAGCGCTATGGTCATACAGGGGGCAATAGATCGAACTATAGATGCTCCTACAATAGTCTGCCTTGATCCTATGTTTAAATTTACCTTCCCAAAATGGCTAACGACGATTGCTCCGATTATACCTATACCTTTAGTTCATATCTTGAAACCGATTTTCAAGAGGATTATGGTAGGTGATATGCAGGAAGAAAGACAGCTTGAACGAGTCAATGAAACAATTGACGGCGCTGTTATTTGGAAATGGAAGAGGACTGCTCATCAAGTTCGTAATTTTGGATTGTTTGGAAATCTTCACAATGTGAAACAAGAAGTATTTGTCGCTAATTCTAATAAGGATATGATTCATGATGACAGAAATTACCCCAACATTGCTCATCAAATCCCCAACGGACGATTTTTGAGGTTCAAAGGTGGAGAGGATAAAAGAGAATATGTGATCGGAAAGCTCTCATTAGAGTTTTCAAAAGTTACAAAAAACATTGTTCCAGATTCGGTAAAAGAATTTGAAGTAGAAATACCCAGAAGTCCTAGCTAATCAGTTCGAGCAATGTAGAAATGACGTAAGTTGGCTTTAATTTTTCTTTTTGTTCTGGATTTTCAATATTTTCCCAATCTTTAATAGTATTTACCCCTGTTTCTACCAAAACAGAGGTAACTCTCATCTGATTAGCTTGTAAAATATCAGTGCTTAACCTATCTCCTACCAATACCATGTCATCTCGTGTGATGTCCTTGTCCACGAGACTATCCAATATCATTTGTAAACCATATGGTTTTGGTTTACCAAATATTTCCTTTGGAGGTTTACCTGAGCATGTTTCGACTGCTGCTAACATAACACCTCCTCCTGGCCAGAATTGACCTTTTTTCGGAAATGATGAATCTGAATTAGTAGCATAAAATTCAGCACCACGATTAATTAGTTCCATAGCTGTGCGTATCTTTGCATATGTAAAATCTACATCCCAAGATGTAATTACAGCATCAGCATGAATAGTTGGATCTAAAAGGGGGGAATATAATTCTGAGTCAGGATAAATATTATTAAGTGTTTGTTTTCCCTTAGTTTCAATCATCTCTACTAATTCTTGTGATCCGATGACAAAAACAGTCTTTATTTCGGGCAATTTTGCTAACATAAGCGATGACAGGTAACCACTCGACATGATCTGATCAGTAGAACATTTAATACCTAGGTTATTGAGTTTCCGAACAAAACTTTCTCTTGATTTTGACGCGTTATTTGTAAGGAAGAATATTTCCTTCTTTTTCTTTTCCAACTCCTCGATTACTTGCTTAACTCCAGAAATCAAGACTTTTCCGGTGTAAATTGTCCCATCTAAATCAAACACAAATACCTTTTTGTTATATATTAGGTCCTTTATCAACTAAAATCCCCACCCCATTGGCATTTTTAATAGTAATTGGAATCCCCACACTCCAACAGATAAGAGAATTGGATTCAATAAATTATCTGCAATCGGAATTGTAATGATATCCAAGACTAAAAAGATTACTGCTGCAGCAATAGCATATATTGGGCCTAGAATTATCATTGAAAATAAATAGGCACTGAAAAATCCAATTATAAATCCCAGGACAGTTTTCTTATCACCATTAAACACTCGAATTTTTCGCTTTCCGAACTGTCGACCCAATACTGCTACAATTCCATCTGCTAAAGTAGCTGTGAACGCTGCCGAGACTGCTATTTCATAAGAGTATAAACCCAATTTAGCTAAAAAGAAGCTAAAAACTGCTCCAAGAATCAATAACACTTGGGGTCCCGTAGAGATATATTCTTTTCTACGGAGAATAGATTTCAAAATCCGATGGAAGAGAGTATATTCTGATTTTCTTAAAATGCGAATAAAATCCGGAACTAATACAAAAAATAAAAACAACCAGAGTACAAAATAAATTAATTCACCAGATGCGTTGGGATCATCTAAAATATAAGGATATTGTAACACATCCCCCCATAACAACTCATACAGCGCAGATCCTTTTGGACTATTAATTATTTGAAAAATCAAATTATTTATCCACGGAAAAACCCAATAAAATCCAATTGGTACCAAAATTCCTACCAGATGGAAAGACTTTCGCATATATTCCTCTTGAAGAGAAATATTTTCTTTAAAATCGTTTTGACTTCTATCTTTCTGTATATTTGTAGTCTTTTTCCTTCTAATTGCCCAGATTGAAAAATGTATTACAATTATAATCCCTATTGCTATTGTGAAATACGCATCATAAGGATATGGAAATAATCCGTAAAAAATTTCATAGAAAGCAAAAAATAAGAAGAGAATCGCACAACTTATAGTAGAAAAACCGCTGTAAAAATTTCTCTCTTTAAACCCTTTTATCGATATATAGAAAAGAAGAGAACTAGCACACAGTAAGATAATGAAAATAATTATATTCCAAATTAATCCATCTGCGGTACTCATATATGTTCACTTGTGTTGTTCTACGTTGCTACTCTAAAAAAAATTATGAGATCTATATTTAAACAGTTTAGTTCGAGTACTGTGAAATAAATTTTTAACTGAACACAACTAAGTAAGTATGGAAATACTCCAGTGATTCGAACGTGAAAAATGAGGATACGAAACTACAGAACATAACAATTGCTTTACCTGAGATTTACTGTGATAATTTGAAGAAATTGCAAGAAATGGGCATAATTAACTCCCGAAGTGACGGAATACGAAGAGCTATACAAGAATTTCTTGATAAAGAACTGGAAAACATTAAACTGCTTGATTTTGAACTACCGCCAGAAGAAGCTTCCGATACGTGAAATCTGTATAAATTTATTTCTCGATTCAATAATGGGCAAAATTTAGGTCTATAAATATTCTTATTTTTAAAATATCAAATATATTAGCTGGGTATTAAATTCCTTTAAAGGAGTTTTCGACAAAAATAGAATTGCACAAACTTTCTATAAATTGGGCAGTGTACTGGTCCTACATTGCTCAATTTCCCTTTTTTCTAGGGACATAAAAATGATGATGCACCCTTTTTGTTTTAGTGTGATTACATTTTTTGATGATCTACTATTTATCAAAATAGGTGTTTGACCGCTATGGAAGAATTCCGCGTACATTCAAATTATACTCCTAAAGGAGACCAACCTCAAGCAATTGAAGTTATTGTTAGTTCTCTGAATAAGAGGGATAAATATATCACTCTCTTGGGGGCTACCGGAACTGGTAAAACTTTCACCATAGCAAAGGTCATTGAAGAAGTCCAAAAACCTACGATTGTAATGGCACCGAATAAAACACTTGCTGCGCAGCTTTATCAGGAGTATAAAGAGTTTTTTCCAGAGAATGCGGTAGAATATTACATCTCTTATTATGATTACTACCAACCTGAAGCATATTTACCTGCATCTGGTTTGTACATCGAGAAAGATTTAGATATTAATGACCAAATTCGCTGGTATCGTCTTAAATGTTTAAGTTCTCTGCTAACACGTCGAGATGTAATCGTTGTGGCTTCAGTTTCTTGTATATTTGCATCTGGAGACCCAAATATCCGTAGAGATAGCATAATTACGCTAAAGGTCGGAGAAACTAAAAGTATTCGAGACTTATCAAAAGAATTAGTGCGAATTGCTTATACTCGAAATGATGTAGAAATCAAACCAGGATTATTTCGAGTTAAGGGAGATACTGTAATAATATATTCTGCTGAATTGAATTTAGGATATAAGCTATTCTATTTTGGAGATGAAATAGAAGAGATTCATGAAATAAACATGTATACGGGGAAGACAACGCGAAAAGTAAATGAAATTTTCTTATTCCCAGCAAGTGAATACGTGACCAATTATGATATTCTTGAGCAGATTGTCAATGATATTCGAAAAGATTTAAAGGATGAGGTAGAAGAGTTCAAATCTCAAGAGAAATATGCAGAAGCGCAGAGATTAGAGCAAAGAACCAACTATGATATGGAAACAGTTCTCGAATTTGGAACTTGTAAAGGAATTGAGAATTATTCTCGCTATTTTGATGGAAGAGAAATTGGGGAGAGACCTTACTGTCTTCTTGATTATTTTCCTGAAGACTATTTAATCGTTATGGATGAAAGTCACATTGGAGTCCCTCAAGTTCATGGTATGATTGGAGGAGATGTTTCAAGGAAGAAGAACCTAGTTGATTATGGATTCCGTATAAAAGCTGCCTATGATAACCGTCCCCAAACTTTTGAAGAATGGGATAATAAAATTAACCAGATTATATTCACCAGTGCAACTCCTGGAGATTGGGAGTTGGAAAAAAGTAAAATTGTAGCTGATCAAGTAATTCGACCCACTGGATTGATCGATCCCACCGTGGAAATGCGTCCAACAGAGGATCAAATTGAGGATTTACTCAATGAAATCCGACAGGTAGTATTAAGGAATGAACGAGTTTTGGTCACAACATTAACCAAACGCCTCAGTGAAAACATTGCTGAGTACTATAAACAACGTGGGATTAAAATCAAGTATCTACACAGTGATATTGATACGGTTGAACGCTCTGAAATAATCCGAAAACTACGTAGTGGCGAAATAGAAGTAATCGTTGGAATTAACCTTCTTAGGGAGGGATTAGACCTCCCTGAAGTATCATTAGTTGCAATATTAGATGCTGATCGAGAAGGATTTTTGCGGAACACACGCTCCTTAATTCAAACCATCGGAAGAGCCAGCAGAAATGTAAATGGCAAGGCAATACTTTACACAGATAAAACTACGAAATCTATTGAAGCTGCAATCCGAGAAACAAACCGTAGACGAGATAAACAGATTGCTCATAATAAACAGCATAATATCACTCCTCAGACAATAGAAAAAGAGGTTCGTGAATCATTATCCCGAGATGTTGCAGATGATGAAGAATCTGAGACGAAATTAAAGATAACAATAGAAGAACGTATTGAGAAGGAAGCGAATAAATTGGATTTACTGGATGAGTTAGATTCCCTTATGCGAGAATATGCTGATAAGCTAGAATTTGAGAAAGCTGCATTTTTACGAGATAAAATAAAAGAAATAACAGAGAGTTTAAAATAGACACATTTTCTTTTTCATTGTAGGAGGGTTCTTCAATACTGAGACGTAAAAAAAACAAAATTTTTGACGAGATTTCAAGTACCCATGAGAATCTAGAGTTATGTTACTACTGTAATCAAAAAATTGAATCTGCGTTCAATAAGTGTGCGTATTGTGGTAAGAAATTCTGTGATAAGCACCGGTTATCTGATAACCATGAGTGCCTCGCGCAAATCGTCACGGATGTTAAAAAATACTTGATTGAACAATATCAAAGATTGGATTCAGTTGTGGGAGAACCTGAAGAAGTATTCATCAAGAAAGCAGAAATCTTGGCAGCGATCAAGCGTCCTGGAGTAACGATAAAGTTATGCGAATACATCATGAAGAATTATCCAGAAGTATACGAAGCAATATACCTTGCAGCAACTCAATATGAAAAACTCAAGGAAAATAAGAAAGCTCTTAGCTTATATAAGAAAGCAATTGAAGCGCACATTGAAAATAAGCAATATAGTAGAGCATACAACGTACTAGCTAGTCAGATTGTACTAGGTTTTAAGAAAAGGTTTCGAACTGCAAAGAAAGCTC
>JAEOTN010000075.1 GCA_016839865.1 Promethearchaeota archaeon
AATTGATAATGGATAATGGATACGCCTATGAATCTAATGGGAGTGTATATTTCTATGTGGATCGGTTGGAGGGATATGAAACCATCTTTCCTCGTAAATTTAAGAAAAAAAGTTTCCGAAATGAAGCAGATGGTCAAGATACAGTTGTTACCAGCGAGTTTGAGAATGAAAAGAGGGGAGAAAAAGATTTTGCGTTATGGAAAGCTTCCAAACCTGGAGAGCCTAAATGGAAATCTCCTTGGGGTGAAGGAAGACCAGGATGGCATATTGAATGTAGCAGTATGATCCGCAAATATATGGGAGATCTTATTGATATCCATGGAGGAGGTAAAGACTTGATCTTTCCTCATCACACAAATGAAATAGCGCAAACTCTGGCTGCTGTTGGAACTACGTTATCTAATTATTGGCTTCATAATGGATTTGTGAATGTAAAAGGAGAAAAAATGTCTAAATCACTGAAGAATTATTTTGCGATTAATGAGGTGTTGAAGCAGTATGATGCAATGGTAATTCGCTTTTATTTGACTGCAGTTAATTATGGTTCTCCGATAAGCTATTCGGTAGAGGGATTAGATGAATCTAAACAGCTATATGAGAAAGTTAGGGAATTCTATGGTTTTGTTTACCACTTAAAACCAAATCCAAAAAGTGATGATGCGGAACTTTTGGAAGACATAAAAGAAATTCATAAAAAGTTCAAAAATGCACTGGATGATGATATTAACACTGCTGAAGCACTCTCTGAAATTTATCTTTTGATAAAAAATGTAAATTTCTGGGTATTAGAAAAGCGGAACGAAATCACTACAAAAACCAAGTCAGGAATTTTGAAAATACTGGATGAATATTCCAAGATTTTTGGAGTGGTTCTTGACGATATTCAAAAATTGGGCAAATTTTCAATTCTAAAAGGAAAACCATCTTCATCTGATCGAGACCAGTTGATAAGGCCCTTAATCGAATTATTAATTGACATACGAAGTAGTTTGCGAAATAAGAAAATATACGATTTATCTGATACAATTCGGGATAGATTAAACGAATTGGGAATAGAATTGGATGATTTAGGTAAGAAAACGCTTTGGAAATTGAAGAAAAAATAAGTTAACTTATTTCTATCATTTTTTTTATTGCGGATTGGGACTTTTCTATTGTTTCTTTATCCAATTCGATAGTGAACTCATCGGTTTCAATTTTATGCAAACAATCTAAAACTGATTCTAGCGTAGTTGTCTTCATTGCAAAACACACAGCTTTTTGATTCAATGGATAAAATTTCTTATCTGGATGGAATCTGCGTAGTTGCTCTGTTACTCCTAACTCAGTGCCAATTATATAGGAGATTGTTTCTGGATGGTCTTTTGGGTACTGAATAATCATTGATGTGGAACCAACATAATCTGCTAACTCTAGCACTTCAGCAGGTGCTTCTGGATGTACTAGAATAGTAGCATCAGGATGATTCTCTTTAGCTTGTTGCACATCTTCTACGGAATACATGTTATGAACATAGCAATTCCCTTCAGGGGGAATAATATCCATAGGAATTCCTGTTTGTTTAGAAACATACTCTCCAAGATGTTTGTCAGGTCCACAAGCGATTTTAGGAGCATTAGTGTGTTTTTGAATGTATGTTACTACTTTTACTGCATTGGAACTTGTACAAACAATATCTGTCATTGTCTTAGATTCCGCAGTTGAATTAATATAAAGAACAATGGGAATATCAGGATTTTTCTTTTTGTATTCACGAATCATATCAGCTTTCAGATAGGAAGCCATATTACACAGAGATCCTTTTCCAGGAAAATGAATACGTTTATCTGGATTTAGGACTTTTGCAGTTTCAGCCATAAAGCGAACACCCGCGAAGATAATATTATTTTGAGTTGCTTTGACAACCTTTTTTGCCAATCCTAAAGAATCGCCAAGTAAATCAGCAACTAGTTGAACTCCCTCTCTTTGGTAATTGTGGGCCAATATTAATACATCTTTTTCTTGTTTCAGAGAGAGAATTTTCGCAATGAGATCTTGCTCTTCTTTTGGCAATCTCTTTATATAATATTCGTTAGAAGGATCCATATTGTTACTCTACCAAAGAATTGGAAAAATAA
>JAEOTN010000497.1 GCA_016839865.1 Promethearchaeota archaeon
CCAACCCTCGCTTCCATACTTTTAATAATTGGAGGATTAATTGTTGGTCCATTCTTAATATTCTTCCCAATTCATGCGCTACTTGGAGGTTGGGATGCGGAAACTATAGATACCCTTCGCAAAGCAAAGGAAATTTCTGGTCCATCTAAGATGTTTGTGAACTTGATCTATTGGATTGCACGCGGATTTGGATCACCAAACAGAGAAGATTCAAAACGTGCACAATTTTATAATAAAGTTGGGTTAGATCACACAAATGTGAAGAAAGAGATTCAAGAATTAATGGAAATGAAGATTAAAGCGTTAGAAAAGGGAAGTAAGCCAGCAGCCGAAGAAGCAGTTGCAGCGACCAATTGAATTGTTTGTGGTAAAAATGAAGGGATTTTTTTCCCATAATCTTTAACGTTTGATAATCGTTTGAAAGATCTTAATGGACCCTCTTCCTTCATATGTGATATTGCTATTATATATGATTTTGATTCTATTCATCTTTCTTGTTGCAGCATATCTATTGTTACGTAAAACAGAGGAAATGAAAGCGATATTTTATGCAGCAGCATTGCTATTTCAAGTGGTCTGGATAATAGCATTTATCATTGGTGCATTTTCAACTCGTGTACAGGATAAAATATTCTGGGACACAACGATTATAATCGCATTAATGGGGATTCTAACTTGTTATTTATTATTCACATTAGAGTTCAATGGATTCCAATTCCATAAACACAAGATATTTTATTATGTAATAATTGGGGTTGCCATAGCACAGATGATTCCTGTATGTATTTTTATTGATCATCCATTATTTAGATATGATTACTGGACTTTTGTTATTTTTGAGCAATTTTCGGTTCTTCGAAATGAAACAGGATGGTACTTGAATATAGTCGCTGTAGAGAGTTTAATACTAGGAGCGGTCCCACTTGGACTTTTCATCAGAAATTTCTTCTTGAAAAGTAAAAGCAAGTTGGTTAAAAATCAATCTTTGATGATTATAATCAGCTTTTTACTGATCACTTTTCTATTCCTCATGTTTAATTGGGGTTTTGGGCTGTTAGATTATTCCCTTATAATCAATTTAGTGGTGTTTACTGCTGCAAATTTATTGATATTTATTGCAATCTTCCCATTACGTACTTTTGAGGTTCTTCCTGCTGGACAGCGGACGATCTTAAGTAATATGGGGGACGGGTATGTGATTTTCAGTAGAAAAGGAATTCTGATGGAAATTAATACGGAATTAATGAATCTTTTAGGAATTTTTGATAAAAATGAAGTTTTCGGAAAAACTCCATCAAAGGTGTTTACTCAATACCCAAAACTTATGGCGTTTACGAAATCTTTTAGAGAGGGTACAATCGAGATCCCCTTAGCGAGATGGGATGAGGCGGTTCATTTTGAGGTAAAAAAAGTCAATTTTTACCGATTAAAACGTTACGTAGGTTTCATTTTGATTTTCCACAACATCACCGATCGAAAGGAATACGAACAAAATCTCATGGAATCAAAAGAAGATTTAGAGCAAAAATTCCAACATGCACAGAAACTTGACTCAATTGGTCAGTTGGCAGGAGGAATAGCTCACGAATTCAACAATATCTTGACAGTTATCCTTGGAAACACACAGCTGATGGAACTTACTGAGCATGTTCATGCAGATGATCGGATTCTTTTAGATGAAATATCCGAAGCAGCGAAAAGTGCGTCTAGGTTGACGAAGCAATTACTGACAATTGGTAGAAAAAACATCATTCATCCTACCGTAATTGATGTAAATAGTAATCTTGAACGAATGGAGGAGTTATTTTATCGTTTGATAGGAAAAGATGATATTAAAATTGAATTGAAATTGAACCCTGATTGTGGAAATGTGTTTGCGGATAAAGGCTTACTTGAACAAATCATGATCAATTTAGTGGTTAATGCAAAAGATGCAATGCCAAATGGAGGAAAACTCGAAATTGCAACTGAATGTCTACATGTTGATGATGATAATAAAGAATTTTACCCTGAAGCCGATACGATCGAATATAGTTGCATTTCAGTCCATGATTCTGGAGTAGGAATGCATGAAGAGGTTCTGCAGCACTTATTTGAACCATTCTTTACTACGAAACCGAGAGGGAGAGGGACTGGTCTTGGATTGTCTATGGTCTTAGGAGCGATCCAGCAATTTCAAGGTTTTGTGAAGGTAGATTCAGAATCCGGTAAAGGAAGTACCTTCAGAATTTATATCCCTACTAGCATGGAGGAGAGAATTCCTCAAGAAGAAGAAATTCCTAAAGTTATTCGTGGAAATGGTGAATTGATCATTCTTGTGGAAGACGATCCTTCCGTACGCACCACAACATTAGGGATGGTCAAAGGATTAGGATATGATGTAATGAGCTTTAGTAGTGGTCAGGAAGCACTCAATGGATTAAAAATGCTGGATCGTGAAATAGCCCTATTATTTACGGATGTAGTAATGCAAGGGATGAAAGGAAACGAATTATTTGAAGAGATGAAAAAAATCTATCCCAAGTTAAAAGTCTTGTTTGCATCGGGATATACAGATAAAATCATAGCTCAATACGGGATTTTGTATAAGGATACGTATTTCTTACCGAAACCATTTACTTTAACCATACTTGCTCAAAAGATACATGAAATCTTGCACGCATGATTAACGGGATATTTCCGAGAATTTATCTAAAATGATTATTTTTACCTCATTAGGATGGTTTTACCCAATTTAGTTCGTTTAGAAGATATATCTGAGAGTTCATTTGTTGCTCGATTTACCCGACCGGATGAACCGGATACCAAAATTGTGACAAATAAGGGGACTTATCATCCGAGAAATACATTGAATCATCTAACTGGTAAAGAGTGGATCCATTTTTCCCGAAGCTGGTTCGTTCACAAACCGAAACCTAGAAATAAGAAGAAAGGAGAGGACCTCCATCCTGCAAAATATCCTGAGGATTTGATTACACGGTTCATTGAGTTTTTTACAAAGAAGGGGGCTTGGGTGTTAGATCCCTTCTGCGGAACTGCCTCAACCTTAGTTGCTGCCGAATCAATTGAACGGAATGGAATTGGATTTGAGATCTCCGAGAAATGGGCTGAAATTGGAGCGAAACGAACTAATCAATATATTATTCTGGGTGATGTTCAAAAAATTGATACAATTCTTCATCTACCTAAATTTGATTTTTGTATCTCTTCTCCGCCTTATTGGGACATGCTTGGGCATTCTCGTGGAGGATCAGACTCCACACAGAAAGATCGTATAAAGAAAGGCTATGTTGCGACGTTTAGCTCGCTTGAAAACGACCTTGGGAACATAGAAAACTATGATGAATTCATGGAATCTCTTTTGGGAATTTATGATAAGATCCGTCAAAGCATGAAAAAGGATTCCTATTGCGTTGTTATCATGCAAAACACTTTGAAAGCTAAACAACAATTTTATCCTCTAGCATGGGAGTTTGCATTGAATATGCGAGACAGCGGATGGAAATTAGCTCAAGAAATGATCTGGTGCCAAAGTGATAAAAAACTCGGTATTTGGGGATATCCTAATACTTACATAAGCAATGTTCACCACCATTATTGCTTGATTTTCCAAGTTCCTTGAGTTATTTCTTGTTGCTTTTTCTTGTTAATTTTTAGTTTCCAAAATAAGTACGTTTTTAAGAGTAGATAGTTTAATATATATTAATTAACATTAAGTTAACTAAAAAAGTGATAAGAAAATGTCTGAAAGTAAAAAGACTAAAAAAGAAAAAATTATTGGAATTGACCTAGGGACTTCTAACTCAGCAGCAGCAATTATTGTAGCTGGAAAACCAGAGGTCATTCCATCAGCAGAAGGAGTATCTTTGGGAGGAAAAGCATTCCCAAGTTATGTCGCATTCACAAAAGACGGAACTCGACTTATTGGAGAACCTGCCCGAAGACAAGCAGTATCTAACCCAGATAGAACTATTGCAGCAATCAAGCGAAAAATGGGTGAAAACTACTCTGTAACAATTGATGATAAAAAATTCACTCCACAAGAGATTTCTGCAATGATTTTGCAAAAAATCAAACAAGACGCAGAAGC
>JAEOTN010000498.1 GCA_016839865.1 Promethearchaeota archaeon
AAATTCAACAATATCATCAAAACTATCTTCACGGTTTGGTGTAATTTGAATACTTGGAGGATATAATCTGAATTGCAATTCTAAAAATTTTTCTTTCCATTCTTCTGGATTGGATAGATCTGCAAATCGAATATCAAAGTTTTGACTTTCATAAGGTACATGCCGAAGAGGAACTCGATAATGAATGATTTTCGGAGGTGATTCATAATTTAGTGATCTAAAATGCCCAATGTATTTGGGATCTGTCACCGGTGCCATAGCAAAGATGGTTTTATCGCTACCCTCTTCAGAAAATCCAAATCCATAGAAAAATGGGGGTAAATTCACTGGACCAAATATTGTTGAGCATTTCATCTCAGTTGCTTTTTTCTCAATTTCAAGAATTAAATTTTTTGTATGCTCAAATAGTGCGTCTTTAGCATAAAAAAAAGCAAAATATAAAGTTTCCTGCCAAGAGTAGAGCATAGAATGACCAAGTATCTCATTAGAGTCGATGGTTTTCAAAACTAGGGAGAAGCAATCCATACGTTCGATTTCTCTATAAATATATTTCTTAAAAGATTCTAAAACCGGCAAATTTGTGCCTAAGTGCAAATTTTCATAGATTGAATCCTTTTCATGAAGTTCCTCAACTGTATATCCAGTATTCATTTTTATTTTCGACTCTTAGCTACATTAACAAGCATGAAGTAACTATATTTTCCATCAATTTTATCTCTTTTCGAACACCTAACACAAAATTCATTAGGTCTCTAATATTCATCTTGGTGGTGAAAACCAAATGTCTGAATATATATCTATAAAGGAAGCTATGAAAAAAGGCTCAGGGGATGTGAGTATACGAGGCTGGGTTTACCGTCATCGGAAATCCAACAAGTTTGTATTCGCCACTATCCGGGATGAATCTGAAATTATTCAATGTGTCATAAAAAAAGACAAGGATCCTGACCTCTATGAAGAAGCTGCCAAATTAACAATTGAATCTTCCGTACAATTATCGGGAACGATAAAAGAAGATGAGCGTGCTCCTTCAGGGTATGAGATTCAATTGAATAATTTAGACATTGTACAAATTGCAGAACCATTCCCGATTACACGGGATGTATCTACGGAATTTTTGCTGGATCAACGGCATCTATCAATACGTTCCCGAAGAATGAATGCAATCTTTAAAATTCGCCACACTGCAACAGGTGCAATTCATGATTTCTTCCGAAAACGAGGGTACTACGAATTTGACACCCCCCTATTCCAACCAATCATGACTGAAGGAGGAGCAACCCTCTTTGAAGTGAAATATTTCAAAGATAAATGCTATCTTGCACAAACTTGGCAATTCTATGCAGAAGCTGGGATTTTCTCTCTTGGAAAAATCTATAATGTAGGACCAACCTTTCGCGCTGAAAAATCTAAAACATCCCGTCATCTTACAGAGTTTTGGATGTGTGAAATGGAAGCAGCATGGATGAAATTGGGTGAGGTAACAGAAGTAGCGAAAGATGAGATTCGATATATTCTAAAGCAAGTGATTAAACATAATAAACCTGAATTAGAAATTTTAGGTCGCGATGTTAAGCTTTTAAAGAAATATGCGAAGATGAAATGGCCTACGATTAAATACAAAGAAGCTTTGAAGATGTTGAATGAGAATTACGAGATGCATGTTCCATGGGGGAAGGATTTACGTACTTTGGAAGAAGCAAAGATAGCTGAACATTTCAAATGCCCAGTTGTAGTCACAAATTATCCAATTGAGATAATGGGATTTTATAAACCTCCAGATCCAAAAAATCCAGGGGAAGCATTATGCTTCGACATGCTTGCACCAGAAGGATACTGCGAAATTGTAGGTGGAAGTCAAAGGAGTCTGCTCGTTGATGACATGAAACGTCGAATTGAAGAAGAAGGTGAAGATCCGAACAATTATGATTGGTATTTTGAATTACGCAAATTTGGTTCTGTTCCACACTCAGGATATGGTGTTGGATTAGAGCGGGTAGTATCTTGGTTATGCGGTATAGATAATATCAAGGATGCAATTCCCTTCCCACGCACGATGCTCAGAAAAACTCCATAAGAATTGATCTAAAATGACAGAAAATGAACTAAAACTTTTCACTGACGGTTGTGCAAGAGGAAATCCGGGATCTGCAGGTGCAGGTTATGTCATATTGGATATGACTGATAAGGAAATTGAGAGTGGTTCGAAGTTTCTAGGCAAGAATGAGACAAATAATCAAGCAGAATATGGAGCTCTGATTGTGGGGCTTTCTAAATGCCTTAAACATAGTAAAGGAGTAATCCATGTTTACAGTGACTCTGAATTGATGGTAAAGCAATTAAAGGGGGTATACAAGATTTCAAAACCCCATCTTAGAGAATTAGCTGAAAACGTTCGCACTCTTGTGAAAGTCTTTCAAAAAGTGACATTCCATCATGTGAAACGGGATAAAAACACTAAAGCTGACGATCTTGCGAATCAGGCTGTAGATCAAGCACTTAAAAAGTAATTTTCTTTTTTCTAAAAAGATATTTTACCAATTCGAATCCCCCTATACAAATAGATGCGATTCCCATACAGATTAACCAGTCCCACAGAGATAATCGCATAAATCGGAAATTGAATTCAAGATCCCCAATTTTTAATCCAGCTAACCAATTTTGTAATCTTGGTATGTACATTAGCAAAATCATAATCGAAAACAATACTCCAATCAAAATGAACATCCACAGTTCGCTATCTTCTTTTAGAGATTTAAACAATGATTTATTCACTCTACGAATTTGAAAAATCAAAATAGACTCACAGAAATACAATGTAGCCATGAGCATAGTCAGAGTTTTACCTTGGGTTTGTAATTCAAGTGTGTCACTGAAGTACGGAAAATTATTACTGGAAACATTGAATGGGGTAACAGAGTATGTTCCTCTAATACAAAGAAAATATACAAAACACATTGACAGTGCAAGAAGAACACCATAACAAAGCATCAAGAGAAGAATATTTTTAGTGAGAATTTCTTCTGAATCCCTTGGTTTATCATGCATGACATCTCGATTAGTCATATCAAATGTTAAGATCAATCCAGGAATGGTATGCAAAGTAATCGATAAAAAGATCCACTGAAGGTAGAATTCTTCATTGAGAAAATATGGTTTATTCAATATGATCGTTAGTACAAACTGAACAAGCCCCTCAAATACATTAATTGCAATATAGAAGAAAACGACAGCACGAATACGTGCGAAAATTCCTCTCCCTTCAGAAATTCCGTCAATGATTGAATTGAAAGAATCATTTGCAATCACCATATCAGCAGCTTCTTTTGCTACATCAGTTCCTCGAATTCCCATCGCAATGCCAACATCTGCTTTGCTGAGTGCCAGAGCATCATTCACCCCATCACCAGTCATTGCAACGATATGAGAGTTGTCTTGTAATTGTGTAACAATAGTATGTTTATCCGATGGGGAGACTCTTGCATACACGGAGGAATGCATATCAAAATTAGAATTTCTAGAAAGATCAACACCCAATTCATTTCTTGAAGTTAATCCAATACTTCTAGCAATTGCATTTGCTGTTAGGACGGAATCCCCTGTAATCATTTTTACATCTATTCCTGCTTCTCGACTCCTCTCAATGGATTCAGAAACTCCAACTCGAGGTCCATCTAAAATAAATACAGTACCAAGATATATGAAATCCTTCTCCAGCTTTTCTCGCGCGGTTTCTTGAGGACTATGTTCAAAATTTCGCTGACAGATAGTTAACGCGCGATATCCTTTCCCAGACAATTCTCTAATGTTATGTTGAATGGAATTTTTTATGGATTGTGAAAAAGGCAAGAGAGTTTCATTTTGTAAAGCGTGTGTACACAATTCTATAAGTCTTTCGGGGGACCCTTTTGTAAACATGACATATTCGGAATCAATTTTATACAACTTTGACATTATTTTCTTAGTAGAATCAAATGGAAATTCAGTTATGAAGTGGTAATCCGTTAAACTTGGTTCATCAATCATGGATTTTGCTTTCTCAAATAGGGAAACTAATGCACCCTCAGTCGGAGATCCGACAACATCCCAATGGTAAAACGATTTTTTTTTTAATTTTTTGCTCTTTTTTAACGATGGATGCGTTACTGCTTAATTTCCCTGCAATAATCAGTTGTTTCAATGAATGATGGGCTTCCAACGACATGATTTCTTCCTTTTCTTTTGGATTTTTTACGAAAAGGAAATTTCCGAATGGTGTAAATCCTGAACCAGTAATAAAATATGAGGACAGAGATGTTGTTGCAATTTGAACAGCCATTTTACCTTCTGTGATCGTACCTGTTTTATCTGCACATAACACACTCACCCGTCCCAAGCTATCTACAGATGTTAAATTGCGAATGATCACGCCACGAGTCGCCATTGTTAACACTCCAGTCACCATTACAATCGTACTAAGAAGTGGAATGTTGATTGGCATTATGTCCATTGCGGAATTTAGACTTTTGAATATGTTAGCTCTTCCTGTTGTTATCCAAATAATAACAAATGTAATTAACCAAAATCCAAGAACAAAAAATCCCAACCATTTACCAAAGTTATTCATCTTCTTTTGAACCGGGATTTCTCTCATATTAATGGATTCCAATCCTCGAGAGATTTTTCCAATTTCATTGTACATCCCTGATCGAACTACAACAGCTGTAGCATTACCTAATGTCACGTATGTCCCTAGAAAAACCATGTTAGTTTGAGATGGAACAGCGAGTGTATTTTCTTGCAGAACAGCACTGTGTTTCTCAACAGGTTCACTTTCACCAGTAAGTGAAGACTCATCCAACTCCAAATTTATCGATTCTATAATTCTTGAATCTGATGGAACCCGATCTCCTTGTTCAAGTCTGATTATGTCGCCTACAACTATGCTTTTTGCTGAAATTGTGATGAGTTTCCCATTACGCATTACTTTGGCAGTTGGAGCTGATAATTCTTCTAAAGCTTGGAGTTTTTTTGTTGCTCGATACTGTTGAATAATAGCAATAATGCAATTTAAAGCAACTACCGCTAGTGTAGTATAAAGTAGCGTGTTAGAAGTGTCTTCTTCAGTTTGTAACTTCCCTGCAATAAGTAGAATAAGAGCTGCTATTAGATAAATTACAATAAGCCAATTAAAAAGAGGAGCGAGATACACTTTCCAGAAATTTGGTTTATGTTTAGGTAATTCATTTAGACCATCATGATCTAGTCGTTGGTTTGCTTCTTTCTCAGTCAAGCCTACATCTGAATCAGTGTGTAACCGCTCATAGATTTCATCTAATGCCAAATTGTAAAATGCCATACCTAACAACAGATTTGGTATTATTATCTGAACACGAATTGGATGCTAAATATATTCAGTTACCACAACTTATATGCGTCGGTTCTCATATCGAGATTAAGGTGCATTAATTTTTTCTCTCTTAACCTAAAAAATTAAATTCTAAGACTTTCAAACTAGTTTCAATATGACAGAAAACATTGATAGAAATTCAGAAGAAGAATTCCTACCTAGTTTCAAGAAGACCGAAAACGAAGCGGAAGATGATTTTCTACATGAAGATTTGGATTTTTCCACGTGGAAGGATTATTATCTATTTGTACAATTCTTATTTTACTTTTCTCAAGGTGCAGCATTTGCCGCAATTTTGGTCATTGCTCCATTTTTAGAAGACAAATTGTTATATACACCCACCGAAGCGCTTAGACTTCAAAGTCTTATGATGATTCCATGGTTCATCAAAATTCTTTTTGGAATCTTGTCAGATACCGTCAAATTTGGGAAATTTGGAAGAAGAAAACCCTATATTTTAATCGCCGGGATAATTGGAATTGCTGGATGGTCCACACTTCCACTTTACACGGTTCAACACTGGACTGTTGTATTAGTTGGTATGCTAGTTACAGGAAGTGTTGCTCTAGGAGATACAGTACTCGATTCGTTGGGAGTAGACGTAACACCCCCAAACCGGAGAAGTTGGATGCAAGGAATAGCTTGGGGTGCTCGAGGTGGAGGAGCAATTCTTTCAGGAGTGTTTCTGGGTGTGTGGGGAGGAACATTAGGATGGCAAAATTCATATTTTATTATTGGGTCTTTTGCTGTTGTAGGGATAATGTCCGCATTACTCATTAAGGAATCAAAAACAATCCCAAAGGTGACTTGGGGGGACTTTGGCAGAGAATTCAAAAAACCCATTACATGGCATGTCACTTTATTTGATTTAATCAGTGGTATGGGAATTGCACTCGTCTCTGTGATGATTACTTTCATGAAAGATGTCTTAAATATTAATATCGAATCATCAGGTGGTCTCGGAGAGGTTGGTTGGGGATTAGTGTTCTTCTCTGTAGGTCAATTAATAGGAGCTGTGACAATAGGAGGTTTGGGGCAGAAATTAAAACTAATGTGGATATTCATTATAAATGCGGTCATTTATGCGGGATTTATTCTAGGCTTCCTTTGGATTGATTTTGAAGCATTAGGATTGCCTAGTTTCCCAACAGTATTGTATATTCTTGTTGTGATATTGGGAGCTCTAAATGGAGGATATGAAACCTCCCAAATGAGGATTTCGATGGAATATTCAGCAAAAGTCTCTCGAGGGAGTCTGACAGGAACTATGTATAACTGGTACAACTCAGTTTCGAATATTGGACAACTTTCAATTGGAACTATTGTAATTGCAGCTTTGGTAGATGCGGGTTCGAGTTATCCAGTAGCAATGCAGATATGTGGAATTGCAGTATTGCTTTCCTTGATTCCTGGCATTATGCTAATTAAGAAACTCAAACTTGATCGAAAATCTAATTAGTGCTCTTCCTCTTTTTTCTCTCCAATAATTTTTTATTTTCTTATCGTTACAAAATGCTATGTTACTCGATAAAGGTCATATTATCATATTAGTTGAGGATTGGGGACCTTGGAGAAAAGTGTTTGTTAGTAATCAAGATCAACACATGATGGTGAGAAATGGAACTCCGGATAAGGGGTTTTGGTCCTTATGGGAAAGATGTAAAGTAGAGATCCAGGATCTGGGTTTTTCAGTTCGCAAAAACGATGATGAAGAATGGGAAATAAGTCAATGGGAGGATGCGGATGAATTATTTGAGGAGGAAGAATTCGATCCTGCAAGTTATGATGAAGAAGCTTTGATGGAGGAGCTCGAAGATATCTACGATATCGATTAGAATAAGTCAATAATAAATAGAAGGCATTATGGGGGGTATTAATTCAAACGTTTAATTGAAAGATTCGAAAACGTCAATAGTTTTCTAACTATTTTGAGGGGGAGTGAATAAAAATCGGCGATGGTTTTAATGCACTCCCTCAACTAATGGCATAGAGTAATGATCTCAAGGGATTTATCATGGAATCTACTCAATGCATTTTTACCAATTTTAACTATGTCGATCCAGTAGCAGGCAAGATTCAAGAAGGGGTATCTATGCTTGTAAACGATGGTCGAGTTGAAAAGATTCAAAATAAACCTATCAAAGTAGATTCTATTCTTGAAATCGATTTAATGGGGCAATATATTACTCCCGGATTCATAAATAGCCATGTTCACTTAACCGGTTCAGGTACACCCCTCCCAAAATTCTTGGATCGTCCAAAATTATTAGCTTGGTTAAGGAAACGTAGCTGGTTTAAAAAATTCATCCAGAGTTCAATGAAAAATAATGCATATGAGGGTTTAAAGCAAGGAATTACTGCGGTTCGCAGTTTGGGAGAAGCATTTTTTAATGTTAAAGAAGTGCGAGATGATATAAATGCTGGAAAACTGCGTGGATCTCGCATTTTTACATCAATAAAGATTATTGCAATAATTGAAGAACATATTGATGTCTTTGATATACAAATCAACGACGATATAGATGAAGCTATCGCTGCTACCAAGGAATTAATTGATAATGGAGCAGATTGTATCAAAATTCTCTCAACTGGAGGAGTAACTGGAGCAAAAGAATTAGGGCATGCGGGTAAACCTCTTTTTTCAGTTGATGTGATGAAAGCAATAATAGATACTGCACATGAAGCAGGAGTGCGCGTTACAGCTCATGCAGAAGGACTAGAAGGTGCTCGAAGGTGTGTAGAAGCAGGAATTGATTCTATCGAGCATGGTTCTGCTTATACAGAAGAAATGTTACAAAAAATGAAGAA
>JAEOTN010000499.1 GCA_016839865.1 Promethearchaeota archaeon
ATCCCCCCTCTGCTGGGAGTGCATTGTGGTGCACAACTATAGTGATGAGTGAATAGAATACCTTCTTCCGCTAATTTATCAATGTTAGGGGTTTTAACGGGTTTTCCATAACACCCAAAATACGTGCCCGTATCATGTGTAATAACAAAAATGATGTTGGGCGATAATTTCATACGGATTCTGCTTCCTTCAACAACTCGTAATAATTTTTCCTAACATATTCTCCCGCTAACGGTGAAAATGAGGTAAACGCCTCATATCCACCATCAGTGATGTATTCATTTAATGGGAGCAAATATCCGATCCAATCATTGGAATTTTGGAATATGAAAGTACTTTCTCTATTTAACGGTGATGTTTCATATATTTCTTCACCTATATCCTCGAATAATTCTCCAGGAATTCCAGTAATTGATACAGATTTTCCTTTTGAGCCGATTTTTACATATTGAACTGCAGTTTCAGCGACTAATTTCCCATTTCTTCGTTCTATTGAGAATCCAGGAAAGTTAGGCTTTTTCGATTTACTCATAACTAATGGAATCTGAATAAGAAATAATTTCTTGAAGATGAATTTCAACCGATTTGCCAGCCAAACTTTGGATCTATATTTCGTGAAATCTTTCATAGGCATGTAAAATTTACGTAAATACGCCGAAAATGTCGGCTTGGTTATATAATCTTCCTTCTTTAGCGATCTATACAGGTCATATGCTTTTTCTGCAAGAGTAAAACCTAGTTTTTTGGTGTGTTCGTAGGTTCCATATTGCTGGTAAATTTCGTTTTCATTGAATTGGCTATTAGGTTCCCCAGCTAATTTATCATATTCCGTGCCACAAGTGGTAATTGGATTGATATCTGCACATGGGGCAGTAAAATACGCCACATTCAGTTCTGAAATAGCCTCTAAGTGCGTGACTAATCGACCAGGATAATCTGCTGATAATTTATCGATACTGAAATTTAAAGATGTCGGATGAGATGAGTAGGTAACAATTGTTCCAATATTCTCTTTTGTTTTTGCATTTTCGAATACAATTATCCCTAAATCTGATTTAGATAAACGACGTGGATGTCTTCGGTTAATTATCAAATTATCTTCGATTCTTTTCTTCTTCCACGCGATACTACATTGCCTTAGATTTGGTGTGATTTTGTCAATTAAATCAAGTAAACGGTTTGTAATCCACACATTATACTTATCATCAGCATAATAGGAACCGAACATAACTCCTTTTAAAACCCCGATAAAACCCCCACTGAATTGAAATTCACCCCCTTGATCAAAACTCTTATGAGTATGTGTCGCATGGATAAGAACATTCTCGGGAGGAATCCCAAATCGATTTTGGATTTTAGATTTTATATAATTAGTAAATGCAATCGGTAATTTGAGAAAATCAGCAGTAATTAGAACCAAGTATTCTCCGCTCTCTTCTAAAAGGAATACCGATCCGTGTATATCATCATATTTTCCTAAACATTTTACAATAGGAGTGTACCCTGCCAACGTTCGACCTCTATAATCATCTGGGGTCAAATTGACACGACCAAATGCAGCTTTCATGAGAAAAAGTTAGTTTTATTAATTTTTAATGATTTCAGTTAAGATTCGTAATGAAAAACAAAACATCGCTAGTTTTATGGTGCAAATATTCTAATACAAAACTGAGAACTGTTATGTATGGATACCCAGCCAGTTGTAACAATGCCATTAAATGATAACTGGAAAATTGTTCAGAAGGAAAAAGTAATCAGCCTTTCATGTAGTGTTCCAGAAACAATTTTTGAATCTCTCATCAAGCATGGTGTGATTTCTGATCCGTTCTATGGCAATGAAGAACATAATGTATCTTGGGTGTATGAAGCAGATTGGACCTATGAGAAATGGTTCGATCTAGACACGAAATTTCTCTCATACTCTTCAATAAAAATACGATTTCATGGATTGGATACAACTGCTGAAGTATTTTTGAATGGAAAAAGTATCGGAAAAACTGAAAATATGTTCAGGATATATGAATTCGACATCAAATCCATTGCAAAATCCACGGATAATCATTTGGTAGTCAAATTTATTAGCCCTGTCAATTCTGCACGAGTGAAGAAAAAACAGTGGAAAGATAACTTATCAACCGGTTTGAATACAGCCATTCCAGGAGTCCCATATCTACGTAAAGCTCAATATAGCTTTGGATGGGATTGGGGTCCAAAGTTACCCGATATTGGGATTTGGAAGGATGTGGAAATAGTTTGTAGTGATGGGGTGTCTATTGAGTACGTACATCCTCGTTGCTACTATTTCTATGATAAGGAAATCGGTGAACAGGAAAAAACACAACCAATGATCAAAGTAGCTAAGATTGAAACCGATATAGTTCTGAACAATATTGATTCTCATTCATATGTGCTGCAGTTACGAGTTTTTACACCTTCAGGTAAAGAATTCCAGAAGAATATTGTGACTCAAAAGAATGAGGAAACCATTGAGATACTTATAGAGAATCCAGAATTGTGGTGGACTCATGATCTTGGAGAACCACTACTGCACTCATTGGAAGTTATTATCGCAGAAAAAGATATAATATTACACACAAAAACTCTCACAATTGGATTACGTGATATTCAGTTGGTCAGAGAAGAAGATAAATGGGGAGAGACTTTCTATTTTCGATTGAATGGTTTACCAGTGTTCGCAAAAGGAGCAAACTGGATTCCTATTGATAGTTTTATCCCGCGAGGTGAGAAATTAGGATTATATCACATGAATTTGCAATATTCAAAAGATGCTAATTTTAATTGCATTCGTGTGTGGGGAGGGGGTATTTTTGAAACAGATGAATTTTACAATCATTGCGATCAATTAGGGTTATTAGTGTGGCAGGATTTCCCGTATGCTTGTGCTGTGTATCCTTTCTTTGATCCAGAATTTTTAGATAATGCTATTGAGGAAGCAAGACAAAATATCATACGGTTACGCCATCATGCCAGTTTAGCCTTATGGTGCGGAAATAATGAGATAGAAGCACTATTTGACGGTCTAATACTTTTATTTTCCCGGGGATTTTTCAAAAAACGAAAATACAAGACCCACTATATCAAATTTTTCGAAGAAATTCTTCCTCGACTAGTTACACAATATGATCCACAACATGCTTATTGGCCTAGTTCTCCTTCGAATGGAGGATATTCTAGTTATTTAGGTGGTGGTTTATTACGATCTCAAAAAAATGGGTATGGAGATAAACATTACTGGGGCGTTTGGCATGGAGGAAGACCATTCTCATCATATAGAAAACAAGATACTCGTTTCATGTCTGAGTACGGGTTTGAGAGTTTTCCTGATATGCGGACAATTGCTGAATTTTGCCCAAAGGACCAATTGAATATGTTTTCCTCAATAATGGAAAATCATCAAAAAAATTCTGCTGGTAATAAGAAGATTCTTAATTACATGAAGAAACGATTTTCTATTCCAAAAGACTTTGGGAAGCAAGTAATCTTATCCCAGATCACTCAAGCAGAAGCAATGAAATATGGTGTGGAGCATTGGAGACGTAATAAGAATGATCACCATTGTATGGGTTCTCTTTACTGGCAATTGAATGATTGTTGGCCAGTAGCTAGTTGGAGTTCGTTAGATTATTATGGTAGATGGAAAGCTCTTCATTATTTTGCACGAAGATTTTATGCGCCCTTATTACCAAGTATATTGGAATTCGATGATTGTATTGAATTTTGGGTTAGTAATGACACTAATATAAATCAAACCGTTTCACTCTCCTACTCGGTGTGTAATGCAGAGGAGGTTATAACAGCAAGAAATGAAGAATATACTGGAGAAACTCATGTAATTCCAGCACTATCTTCTCAACTTATAGTAGTTCAGGAAATTAAGACCAAATCAAAAGGGCAAGGTCAACAAATTATCTTTGTTCGAATCAAAGATGAGACTGGAGAGGTTCATGAAAATTTCCATCTTCTTGGGCGTCCGGGAGAATTTTATTTGCGTAAACCAGAATTACAAATGTTCTTGATAGAAGAGGAACAATTATCAAAAAATTCGTGCAAAATTCGAATTAAGAATGATGTAATTGCTCCATATGTGTTTATTGAATCTAAAATTTTCGATATAAGTCCCTCGGATAATTATTTTTCAATGGATTTCAATTCTGAAAAAAAAATCACGGTGAAGTTAAACTCATTTATACATAAAGGCGAAAATTTGAATGAAAAAGAGATATTTGAATCCTTACAAATAAAATCTCTTTGGGATCTTCGAGACCATTAACAATAGTATTAATCAGACATCTTACGCAGAGAAACCATAGGTGTTCCTTTTTCTTTTATCATATAGTCATACACGGATTTCCAGATCTTGTTTTCTACCCACTTGTTTTCGAAGTTGTTTATCCCTGTCCAATTTTCTAATGCCTCTAGTAACTGTTTTTTAGATATATCTAAGGAATCAACATAATTCAGTTCCATCAATACGGTTTTAATGTTGATCTCGATGTCCCCTTCAATATCTAAGAGATTTATTGGATCTTCACGTTTAAGAAAGGTCATATCATACATGTGGAATATTCTAATTAGCTCTTTTATTGGTTCTGGATGATCATCAACCCTAATATCCACCCATCGGTCAGTATAGCCACCAAATCCCCCTTTGTTTCGGACAATAAGTAAAGAAGCTGATTGTTTTCCACGAACATCCCCACGCTCCGGTTGATCTGCAGCAATTAGCACAGCTATAAGTTTATCAGCAAGATCACCAGTTGTACTCTCAAAAGCTAAAGCCATATCATTTAAAGTTCGTTCATCTACCAATATATTTCCTTGACAACTATAATTTTTTCCCACAATATGATTAGCAAAGTAAAAACATTGACTACCAGTCCAAGCGGACGCTTTACCAGATTTATCAATTACCGCCAATTGTCTATGATCTTTCTTCTCATCATCTTTTAACAATTCACCGATAACTTCATCCGGAGTCATTCCTTTGTTTAGCAGTAGTAAACCTCGTGGTCCAAAAGATGTATTCACGTCTGCTTGAGTTGCAACTGCACCTACATTAGATTTTGCCCATGGGACAATCTGACCTACACAAGGAAATTTTGATTGGACTGCAACACCAAAATCTCCTGATTTCGGATCATATGCTACAATAGAAAATGTCATTTTTCTACTAACCAATTGTATCTTCACGTTTTTTTAAGGATCGTTTTTTACACAGTAATATGAAAGAGAATCTAACAATTGAAGGTCTTCGAAAAGCAACTAATGATACCTTGAAAATGGTGTTTAATGCAATAGATGATGCACCTGGTGTAGCAATTATAGGTGAACAAAAGCTAGCAGAACCACGTAAATGGGCATTATTGGGAGATGATCGCACGAAATACGCTAAAATTATCAAAGAATGTGTAAATCTTGTTAAATTCAAAGAAGATAGTTACATCCCTTCAAAAAAGGATAAACTCCCTCTAAAAAAATGGAATAAGCTCGTCCAGAAAATCATCAAGTTGTTGAAATAACCCACGATATTCCCAATTGATCCCTTTTTCCCATTATTTTTCCCAAAATTTTCACCCAAATAACAAAAAGTTTCCCACATTTTGACCATTTCTTAATTTCGGTGAATTTGTGAAGCTTTCAGACCTTGAAGGTTTTTATATAAGTATTGTGATCTAATGAAGTACATCAAGAATTTTTATTCGGATGGAAATTAAAAATGGTTGGAAAAAACGCAAAATCTCCCTTCGTTAACGCAGTTCAACAATTGAGGCTTGCTTGCGACTATCTCAACATTGAGGAGGATATTTTTAACTTTCTCAGCAGTCCGCAGCAAATTGTATCCGTAAGTGTTCCAGTGACAATGGACAATGGAAAAGTAGAGGTATTCGAAGGATATCGAGTACTTCACTCTAACGCTCGGGGACCCGGAAAGGGTGGAATTCGTTATTCTTTAGGGGTCGATATGGACGAAGTAATGGCTTTGGCTATGTGGATGTCATGGAAAACTGCGTGTGTAGGCATCCCTCTTGGAGGAGCAAAGGGTGGTGTTACATGTAATCCACGAAAAATGTCATTTCAAGAAAAAGAAAGATTGACAAGAAGGTTTGCAGCATCAATCATTGAAGTAATAGGTCCTGAAACCGATATTCCAGCACCTGATATGAATACAGGGCCTCAGGAAATGGCTTGGATTATGGATACTTATTCAATGGGTGTAGGTAAAACTGTACCTGGAGTAGTAACAGGAAAACCCATTGAGATTGGAGGTTCTTTGGGTAGAAATAGTGCTACAGGTGTGGGAGTATCATTCATGGTAAGAGAGCTTGCAAAGCGTAAAAAAGTCGATCTTAAGAAAATCGAGATTGTAGTTCAAGGTTTTGGGAATGTTGGCTCATGGGCAGCAAAAACTCTCCAGGGATGGGGTGCTAAAATTATTGCAGTTTCAGATATTTCTGGTGGATATTACAATCCTGAAGGATTAGATATAGAGAAAATGTTCGATTATGTTCAAGAGCATCGCATTTTGGAAAAATATCCAGATAATAATATCAAGAAAATATCAAATAACGAGTTACTACAATTAAAATGCGATTTTCTCTTACCATGCGCTTTGGAAAACCAAATCACTTCTCAGAACGCAGGCAAATTGCAGTGTAAATACATCGTAGAAGGGGCTAACGGGCCTACGACGCCAGAAGCGGATGAAATATTGTTTAAGAAAGGTATAGATGTTATTCCCGATATCCTCGCAAACGCTGGTGGTGTAACTTGTTCTTACTTCGAATGGGTACAAGATCTTAGTGCATTACGCTGGTCTTTAGAACGAGTGAATGAGGAATTAGAAAAAATCATGTTAGATGCTTTTGACCAAGTTCATGAAATGAAGGAAAAAGAGAAAAAAATAAGCTATCGACTAGCAGCTTATCTTATCGCTGTAAATCGAGTAGCAGCGGCCGTTAAATACAGGGGGATCTATCCTTAGGAGGGAATATATCATGCCAACATTATTAGATCAAGTATTAGATCAATTCACAACTACTGCAAAAATAATGGGAATAGAGGAAAGATTCGTTCGCATTCTCAGTAAACCAGCCAGAACTGTTATCGTTAATATGCCCATCCGAATGGATGATGGACACCTGCAAATGGTTAAAGGATATAAAGTTCTACACCAAAATACCGTTGGTCCAGCTCGTGGAGGTCTGAGAATGGATCCTAACTCTACGGTTAAATGTATTCAAGCGTTAGCAATTATTAATAGTTGGGCTAGTTCACTCGCGGGGGTTCCAATGGGTGGTTCACATGGTTGTATCGTTGCAGATCCTGATTTAATTTCTGACAAAGAGAAAGAACGAATGGTACGTCGATATACTGCTTCTGTATCAAGCGTTATTGGACCTGAACAGTCGATTTTATCTCCTGACTTGGGAATCGGGCAAAACTCCATGGCATATATGTTTGATACGTATAGTATGGGAGTCGGCAAGACTTGTCCAGGCGTCTGCACAGGTAAACCCTTAGAAGTGGGGGGGATTATAGGGAACAACTTAGCTGCTGGTTGGGGTATTGCTGATGTGTTACGAGCGGTCGTACGACGTGATCCTGATAAAGATTTGAAGGATGATCCTGTTGTAATTCAAGGTTTAGGTCACGTCGGGAAGAACTTCGCACATACTATCAACCAATTCGGTGCTAAAATCGTTGCTATTTCAGATTCAAAAACTGGAGTGTATGATCCTGAAGGTCTGGACATTAACGACGTAATCAAATATAAGGAAACAAATGGATCACTTATCGACTATGGAAAAGCAGATACAATCACCAATGAAGAAATGTTGACTCTTCCTTGTTATGCATTGGTTCCATGTGCCCGGGAAAGTCAAATTCGTGGATTGAATGTGGATAAACTACAGTGCGAACTTATCATAGAAGGTGCCAATTCGCCAATAACATATAAAGCAGATAAAATCCTTGAAGAAAAGGGAGAAATTACAGTAATTCCTGACATTCTTGCTGGTTTAGGCTCTGCCGTTATCAGTTATTTCGAATGGGTACAAGATATTTCCCAATTGAGATGGACTGCAACACAAGTATCCAAGGAATTGGAAAAAGTGATTCTTAATTCATTTGATGAAGTCTATCATGTTAAAGAGAATAAAGGTATAACATACCGTCGAGCGGCTTTAATGGTAGCAATAAAGAGAGTATTACAAGCTAAACGATTGCGGGGAGTATACCCCTAATCTAATTTTTATTCTTTTTTTGAATTATCTTTTTGAATTGCTTTTTGACGAGATTCTTTGATAAGATCTTTAAGGAGGTTTGCTTCACCGCTATGAACTAAGCAGCCATCCCGACCACAACCGAATTCACCGAAAAATTCTATATCAAAATTAACTGGTAGTATGAGATCTTTTACGGAGGAAATGATATAACTCACATTTACTGTGATAATATCAGGATGGGAACGAAAACACATATCCACCATTCGATCTACCATTCGGATATCAGGTGCAGCGATTAATACAAGGAGATTGGTGTTTCCAGTAAGCTTTAATGCATGTAAAACAAAAGGACACTTTTCAATATTTTTGAGGAGATCTCCAACATTCTTAACAAACATTTCAACTTTTGCTAGTTTGATATCTACTTTTTTGAAATTAATTCCAATTTGAGTATTAAGCAAATTCTTCCGGCGTAGTTTGATAATACGAGCCCCAACAGCAGGTTGAGATTTATGTACTTTTTCAGATATTTCAGAATGGGTCATCTCAGGATTGTTTTGAAGTAATTGGATGATTTGTTTATCCACTTCATCGATTTTGAGTTTTTCGTTGAAATTTCCTTTTTTACCACTCTCGTCCTTTTTTGCCATATGCATCAGACTATTGAAGATATTATTTTATTGGAGTTAAGTTAAATAAAGATTATTCGATTTTATTGGGATAATAAGCGTGACTCCTCGAACAATTACAAACTATCTCTTCAGTCAAAATCTTCCATTTAGTTTTCTTGCTAAAATGGGAATTTTCCGCATTTTAGAGGTGTTAC
>JAEOTN010000500.1 GCA_016839865.1 Promethearchaeota archaeon
TCTTTCAAGTATTCCACGTCTTCTACTGGTACTGGAATAATATTTTCTGCCAATGCATCCGGAAAACCCATCTCCGGATATGGCTGCACTGGATTATCTGACTCGTAATCTGGAAGTACATTCATTTCAACATAATCATGGGAACCGTGATACGCACCATCGAATTTTATGATTTTATCCTTTCCAGTTGCAACCCTCGAGCCTCTTAATGCAAACATAGTTGCTTCAGTTCCACTATTACAAAATCGGATTTTATCTACAGATTTCACACGTTCTGTTATAATTTCCGCAAGTTTCACCTGAATTTCCATAGGAGCTGCATGGACAGTTCCCGTTTTTGCTTGATCTTGAAGGGCTTCTACAATAGGAGGGAATGCGTGTCCATGAAGTAGAGAAGTCATATTGTTAACGCAGTCGTAAAACCAATTTCCATCTACGTCAAACATCTTGTATTTATTTGCTCCTGTCACAAAGAACGGATATGGTTTAAAAAACGCAACATTACGTGTTCCTCCCCCTGGAAGTACTTTTCGGGCACGTTCGTTTAATTCTAATGATTTTGAGTGTTTTTCTTTATATTCTTTTGTTATCAGTTTTTTAATTTTTCTACCTTCTTTTTTCATCTACTTAATCTCTCTTAATATTGTATTTTTTGTCATCTATTCGGATCCGCAACCAATTTCTTGAATGGTTTAACCAAACCCTTAGTTATTTCATCATATAGCATTTTTCTGCCTTTTTCGAATCTAGAAATAAACATCATTTTTCGATTCATTTTCCGAGAGAATTTATCTCGTTGGGGAAAACTATCATAATGCCCATTCTTCTTAAAATTTCGATGATCTGCTTGACAAACAAATCTTAACCTGCCATATACATCGTCTCTGAATAATTTCTGAGTTGAAACTCCCAGAAATGTTTCTGGACTTTGATAATTATTTTCTGAATTCCATAATAGATGACCGCAGAAATTATCTAAATGCGCATCTAATTCTTCAGAGGATTTAAATTCATCAGAAATGTATCCCGCGTAATTTGCTTTTTGAAACTCACAAAATCCTTGGAATAGTTCTACTAAATTATGATTTTGGGTTAATGGTCCTGAAATAATGTATCCAATTTGCTTTTTATTTAGTGTTGGAGTGTGATTCATGAAATAAGCCCGATCGAGAAATTTCTTCCATTCTGATGAGAGATATCTATCTTTCATCTGACCTGCGATAACAATAATATCAGCAGACATCATTTCACTTCTCCAAAAATCATTGAATCCGTCATTTCCATTTTCAAAAGTACAAATATTTTCATAACTGCACTTCATGCATCCGATACACGCATGTTTCAAACCAATATCTTCGAAAGTGAACAATTTTGATTCTGAAAATCTAGATTGAACTGCTTGAACCATCCTCTCTAAATTTGAGTCTGAAGTAACTTTATCCGCCACAATAATCATTTTCAAAGATTTAAGATCGAGTGTTTTCACATCTTTATTTGCTGAATATTCTAATTCGGATGGAAAATTCGGCTGATATTCTTTCTTTGTGGGTTTGGAGTCTTGTACTGATCGAAAAAGTGTTCTAGCAAAATTCAGAACATGAGGTCGATTTTTTCGGATAAGGATGTCCCACGTGTCTGCAGAATAATATCCCACATATTTCATATTCAAATCTTCACATATTGCTCGAATATACTTATGACAGGAATGATCGTAAAAATGGATACTAGTACTGATTGCTGCGGTGTACTTTCCCATAAATGCATTTCGAGCTTCTTCAGAATCGAAAACTAATTCGATAAATTTCTTATACTGGCTCGGTACTAGCGTTGCATAAAGCGGAAAAGCCCAGATAACTCCATCCGAAGTATTCACATCATTTAGTACCTCTTGAAATTTCTCTGGTTGAGAAGAGATTGATTTTATCCGTTGAGACACTTTATGTATTGAAAATTGATGTTCTGGAAACTTCTTTGCTATATATAAGACATATTGAAGGGTTACTGAATTATCTCCTTTAGGAGAACCGCTAAGAACTGTGAACTTCATTTTAAATTCCTATTTTATTCCTTCTAATACTGCTTTTGATATTTGAATGTCTTGAATTGCAACTCCCGTTAAATCCGCAACGGTGATTTGATCATCATTTTGCCTACCCAGAGATGGATTTTGAATCAGATTGCCTAGTTCAATTAACTTATCTTTGGTTATTTTGCCATTTTTCATGGCTTTGTAGCACTCACCACGGGTTTCAGACTGAAAAATGCTATCTACGACAACACAATTGGCGATATTTAGGATTTCTGAATCTATTTCTTGTTTTTCAGAAGTATCTGAACCCATTCCCGTTATGTGAGTTCCTTTTTTCACTTGTTCAGCCATAATCAGAGGATTTTTAGAGGGAGTGCAAGTGACGATATAATTGCATGATGAGGTAATATCTTCAATATTGAGAGTCGTAACAACTTTGAATCCTTTTTTTTCCATTTCTTTTTTGTAGGCATCAAGATTTTCTTGATGGAGATCCCACGCTATTACATCTCTGCATTTGAGCACTTTTCCTAAATAAACCAATTGCAGCTTTCCTTGAGCTCCAGTTCCCACAATCCCGATTTTATGGACATTTTTAGGAGCTAGATATTTTGCTACAACAGCTCCCGCAGCAGCGGTACGTTCATTTGTTAAATACCCCCTATCCATAAGGATTGCTTCAGTTTGTCCAGTTTTCTGATTAAACACTAAATTAATCCCATCAAAACTAGGTAATCCAATTTTAGGATTATCATAAAATCCTTGAGCAATTTTTATCACGTAATATTCGTCATTTTTGATGAATCCATATTTTATATGGCAATCACCTGGAGGGTCATCAAACAACATTTCACCTACGGGAGGAACGACGACTTTTCCTTGAGAATATGCAACAAAACCGTCCTCAATTGCTTGAATGACGTCGACTCTTGTCAATATTTCTTTAATCTCATCTAGCTCAACGATTTTTACCATTTTACTATTCAACCTTTACTAACTCTAAAGCTTTGGAGAGAATATCGACTCCCTCATCAATTTGTTCTTTCGTGGATATCAAAGGAGGTGCCGTAAAAATAAAATTCCATTTCAAAAATGTAAACATGCCTAATTCCAGAATCTTCTGCTTTAAGTCCACCATGACTCCTTGCAATGATGGTTTACAATTCCAGGGAAATAATGGTTCCTTGGTCTTTCTGTCTTTAACCAGCTCTATACACCCTAGTAATCCTGTATTTCGGAAATCTCCAATACACGGATAAATATTCTTCAATTCATCAATTTTTGATTCCAGATATATACCCATTTCTACACAATTATCAATTAATTTCTCACTTTCATACACATGAATATTCGCCAAGGCCGTTGCACATCCCAAAGGATAGCTAGAGCCTGTTAATCCGATTGTTAGTGGGTTTTCAATGAAATAGGATGCAATATCTGAACTGACGATTAATGCACCCATAGGAACATAACCTGAAGTCATGCCTTTAGCGCAAGTCATCATATCAGGAGAAACATCATGATTATCAACTCCAAACCATTTGCCACACCGCCCAAATCCACTCATTACTTCATCAGATATCATTAAAATATCGTATTGAACTGCAATTTCCTTGACACGTTTCCAATATTTTGGGGGATATTTGATACATCCTGAAGTTCCAGATTCCCCTTCAATCATTATAGCAGCAATACTTTCAGGATTTTCAAATTTAACTACTCTTTCGACATGCTGAACACATTCATAATCACATGAACCCAACTCTTGTTTCCAAGGGCATCGATAACAATACGGATCTTCAACATGAACAACACCCGGCATCTGATGTCTGTCAACCGCATGACGTCTTGGGTCACCCCCTGCAGTTATAGCTCCCATTGTTGCTCCATGATAGGATCGGTATTTTGTGATGATTTTATCACGCCCACTATACATACGAGCAATTTTGATTGCATTTTCGACCGCTTCTGCCCCTCCTAAAACAAAAAATGATTTGGTGAGGTTATTAGGAGTGATTTCTGCAATTTTTTTACCTAGTAAACCACGAGCTTCTGAAACTGCACCTGGATAAATGTAACATAACTCTTCCATTTGTTTCTTCATTGCAGCAAGAACCGTCGGATGAGAGTGACCGATATTGACATTCATTAGTTGGGAACTAAAATCTAAATATTGTTTTCCATCTCGATCATATAAATAAGCACCTTCTCCCCTTTCAATATTTAATGGATTTAACCCAGATTGCACACTCCAGGAAAAAAGGGTGTGATCTATACTGTTTTTTATTATTTCGTGATTTTTTGACATTTTATCCTACATCATGTTGTTTTAATCCCAAGGAATTTCTTTCATATTACCATGAAAGCGTTCTATAACAGCTCTGGCTTGGGTGAAAAATTGGACAACTTCTCTTCCTTGTGCTCTCAATGTGCCAATAAATGATTCTTTAGCACCAGCGAAAGGAAACCATGCTATCGGGGCAACTACTCCAATATTGATTCCAATGTTACCACAATTGATATTGTAACGGAAATGTCGTGCTTCTTCTCCGCTTTCTGTATAGATTGTAACTGCATTTCCCTTTGGATTGTCATTTATTATTTTAATTGCTTCATCAAGTGAGTCTACTCTATCAAACATTACTACTGGTCCAAATATCTCTTCATCATAGCATGTCATACCAGGTTTAGTATTTTCAAGTATGCAAGGTCCTAACCAATACCCATTATCATATCCTTCTACTTTATATCCCCGACCATCAAGGATAAAAGTAGCACCTTCTTTCTCTCCTTCCTCAAGTTGTTGCAATATCTTATCTAATGCTCGTTTTGATACTACTGGACCCATAAATGAGGATTTATCCATCCCTGGACCTATTTTTAGCTTCTTTGTCGCTGCGAGGAACTTTTCCTTTAAGTGTTCGTAAAATCGTTCGCTACCTACTCCCATTATTACACTCGCTGCTAAACAGCGTTGTCCTGTGTTTCCAAAGCTGGAATTCATAATATTGGTCATGATTTTGTCAATATTGGCACTTTCAGTAACTACCAAGAAGTTATTTGCTCCACCATGACACGCAGCACGTTTTAGGTGACTCGTCGCTCTCTTATAGATAGCTTTAGCAATTGGAGTACTTGTGACGCTTGTCACGGCAAAAATATCTGGATGATCAATAAGCTGATTTGCTACTCCTACATCCCCGTGAATATAATTAACCACACCCGGAGGAAATCCAGCTTTATCGATGAGTTTGAAATTCTTCTGCATAGCAAGTGGTGTTTGTTCGTTGGATTTTATTATCATACAATTTCCTGAAGCAACAGCAAAAGGCCAAAACCAAAAAGGAACCATTCCTGGAAAGTTGAAAGGTGGAATATGCATTGCTACCCCAAGCGGTTCTAAAACCGTATATTCATCAATACCTTCTGCGATATTTGACATGTGTTCTCCTTTTTGCATATCAGGAACTGCCACTGCTGCCTCTAACATCTGATATGCGCGAATAACTTCACCCCAAGCAGCATTCCACTCTTTGCCATGGTTAATAACAATAGATTCGGTTAATTCTTCCATGTTTTCCTTCATGAGGTGTAAAAGTTTCAAGATAGGTTGAATTCTCTTTATTCCGGGAGTATCCCGCCATTTTGGAAATGCTCTCTTCGCACTTTCAACAGCATCATCTACCTCCTCGGTAGTTGACATAGGGATCTTTCCGAGTGGTTCTCCCTTAGCAGGATTCAAGTATTCAATGAATCTTTTTGATTTTGATGGAATGAACTTGCCATTATAATAGTTATCTAAGATTTTCATGTCTTATTAGTGATACAACGTTCAGTTATAAAAATCTTTATATAGACGAAAAAAGCATATTTATTCACTTATTTTCAAATAAATGAGCATTGATTTTTTATGTCAACATTTAGTGAAGTATTAAAAAATGCAATCCCGGGATTAATGAAAGAACATAAAGTTCCCGGAGCAGCAATTGCGGTAATTAAAAACTATGAAATTGAAGAAATTCTGAAATTTGGTTTGGCGAATAAAGAAAATTCGATACCAATCTCTGATGATACAATTTTTTGTACTTGTTCCATTTCTAAATCCTTGACTGCTTGGGGTGTGATGCGACTTGTTGAGATGGGAAAAGTAGACCTAGATGCCCCTGTTGAAAAATACCTAACAAAATGGCATATTCCCCCTTCCCAATTTGATACGAATGGAGTGACTCTACGAAGATTGCTCAGTCATACAGCTGGACTAACTGTAGCAGGATTTCCAGGAGTTCAACCTGATGCACCTCCAGTAACAACCGAACAATGGTTATCAGGAGATAGCGGATGGGAACCGGATGAAATTCAGATTGCGTATCGAAAAACATATGCGGAAGGTCCTTATGAAACGAAAGTTGAGCTACGATGGGAACCTGGTTCGAAATGGGAATATTCTGGTGGAGGTTTTACCGTTATTCAATTGATCGTAGAAGAAGTAACCGGAATGAGTTTTCCTGAATTTTTCACTAAAGAAATATTTACACCTCTCGGAATGAATCATAGCTTCTTTGATTATACAGAGGAAGAGGAAAAGCTATCCGATCTATCCCAATCTGCCAGATATGATGGTGATGGGAATACTTATCCATTATATAAACACATCACTTACGCTGCAGGTGGTTGGAACACCTCTATAAAGGATTTAGCTCGATTCACAATTGCCTCTCTGAAGAAAGAATTACTTTCAGAGAACTCATTTAAAGAAATGTGGACTCCGATTATTTTCGAAGCAAAAGAACAATTATTTGATTTATTCCATGGATTAGGTCATTCTGTTGTAAACGCAGGTCCAATCAAAGTGATTTTACATTCTGGGGGCCATCCAGGTACAAGAACCTTTTTCCTCGCAATTCCCGCAATTGGAGAGGGTTTATGTTTCTTCTTTAATTCGAACAATGCAAATCCCATTCAAGACCAAATTTTAATGATGTGGGCTAAATATCTCGGAATGGCATAATCATGGCAAAATTGAAGGTTCAAGCAGAAAATCCATTTCTCCCAATTTTTGAGATAGCCAGTGGTAGTGGATATGAGTTGGGTCTTCAGATCGGTACTAAATGTAAAGAACGTATCCAAAAAACTCTCGTACAGAGCAATAACTGGTTTATTGAACGGAAAGAACGAGATAATCATGATCCGAGTTTTTTAGATCTGACTCTTGAGATAGCTAAAAAATATCTTCCTAAATACGTGGAAGAAATTCGCGGTTATGCAGATGGTGCTAATGTTGATTTTCGAGATATTTGCATTCTCAATAGTGCTGATTATGCCACGGAGGAAACTTGTTCGGAAGTAATCCTTCGAACCTCCGATAAAATTGTGATAGGCCATAATGAAGATTTCAATAATGCAAATAGCGATCTATCTTACTTCTTACATATTATTTCCGAAAATTATGAGATCTTCACCCATACATATCCTGGAGTAGTTCCAGGTTTCTCTTTTGGATTAAATTCTAGCGGTTTGACAATGTCCTGCAACTCCCTACCTAATACTGACCGGAATGTTGGAGTATCTAGAAAATTGCTGGATAGATGGGCATTAGAATCGTCAAACATAGCAGAATTTGTTGAAAGAATTTCGTTTAAGCCCAGATCTGGTGTATTTTCCTATAATATAGCCTCGATGACAGAATCTAAGGTCCTCAATATCGAAACTACAGAACAAGAGATTTATGTAACCGAACCTATGGAATCTCACTTTCACACAAATCATTATTTATGTGAGAAATGGAAACCAAAAAACCGATACAAAGATCCTACCACCACAAGTTTTCATCGCTATAATCGCCTTAAGGAAATTGTTCAGGATTCTAAGGTGAGTACGAAATCAGCATTTGATATCATTAGTGATCCCGGAGTATTCACAAGAGAAGCAGAATTATATCCTGGATGGTATGGTAAAAGTTTTGCATCTGTTGTTTATGATATTACTCCCGAATCATTAAAAATGGTTATATGGCCATATTCCCGAGAAAGATCAGCAATTTTCGAAGTTACACTACAAAAAACGTGAATGTTATGTCTGAAAAGCTACAAAAAGAAAATAAAAATCCTCCAAAAATCACGGAATATAAGAAATCCTTTGTTATGGAGTTTCCTGATGACCAATTTAGACCTCCCATTGTACATTTGCAAGGAACACATTATGAAATGGGTTATGCATTTGGGAGATTATATTCAGAAAAAATTTTGCGGTATATATCTGAATTTGGAAGTCCCATGGCAGCAATGTATGGTGGATGGAAGCCCGGAAAGGGTGATCCAACTATAGAACAAATGGAATCGGGCATGAAGAATTTATATGCAATCGCTGAAGAAAGGTGTATTCCTGTATTTCGGGAAACTGAACCCTTATTTATGGAGGAGCTGAAAGGAAAATTTGATGCATTGCAAGATCTTGACTCACCACTAACTTGGGAAGAAATTTTACTGATAGAGAACATAACGGAAGCAATTTGGAATCCACATAATCCTCCCAATCAGTGTAGTAATTTTGCTGCTTGGGGCAAGGCTACAGAAGATGGAAAATTGATCCATGGTGTAAATGTTGATTTTGAAGCCTTTGGAGTTCTCCAAAACCATATATCTGTTATAATTCGAAAGCCAATTGGCACTGAGGAAAACGTCGTCATGGGAGTGTGTCATAATGGTATGATAGCACCATATACATGGATGAATGATAAGGGATTAAGCTATGGAGAACTAGATGAAAATACTTTACATGTAAAATGGCCAAAACTCTCCCATTTATGGCGGGGGATGAAAATTGCACACAATACTTCAACCATAGAGGAAGCATATGAAATTGTGAAGAAAACTGGGGGATCTTCAGGTCATTCACTGTTAATATCTCAATCCAATCCAAAAGGAAAATATGCAGCAGATATTGAAATATCAGGTACTGAGCATGCAATACGCTATGAAAATCCAGAACTACCAAACATTATTTGGCAAACAAACATATTCAAATGTATTCCTGGGTATCCTGGTTACACCGGAGAAAAAAACCTATTTGAAGGTCAGATGAAATATATTGAGCGAATATTACCAGACCGGCCAGATCATTTCATTGATCAGTCTACAACTTGGGATGATGTGAAATCTCTAACTGACTACCTTGAAAAAGTCCAATGTCCACGGTATGACCGATATGAAACTTACTTCAATGAAATGATTGGAAAGATAAATCTAGAAAATGCTGTCGAAATTCAAAGCGATCCTGTATTAACAACGGACAAGATGAAAGGTAGAAAACAATTAACAGGAAAAATTCCCCATTTGTATGGATATAAGCGAGAAATTGTCATGGAGTATTTATGGAGCGTTTATTCAACCATCATAATTCCAGAAGAAGGAACAATATGGATAGCTGTAGGTGAAAAACCTGCCCAGAAAGGACCGTATTGGTATGTAAACCTAAATAATCAGTTAGAACTTATGAAAAAATACGAAAGTAATTAGTTAAGTTGGATTTGTGCTGTTCCCCGTATCGCCTTCCATCTTCTAAAAGTGAGAATTCCATCTGTTGTCTCCTCGCCATCTATTCCCGATTCCTCTTTATCCTTTACCCATCCTTTTTCTTTCCCTTCATAAGTTTTAGTTATTTTTCCATTTTTAGATAATTCTAAAGGCATTTTAGAATCAATTTCAACATCAAAAGATATAGTATTTCCAGCGACTAATGAAACTTTTATTGTTGTGATTATCCAATCTCCTGGTCTAACCATTCCTCTAATTTGAGAATGAGTGTTTAGCAAGAATGCATTATTTACTTCAGCGATTCGATTGACATGCTTTATGAAATATGCATAAATCAACATTCCGTGTGCTATTACGCCTTTTAATCCTACTTTCTCTGCGTATTCGTCATCTACATGTATTAAATTCACTGAATTATTTAATTTAGCATATTTTTTAATGAGATCTCTAGTGATTGGACCATCAATAAAGGTAAATGATTGGTTTACTTGAAGCATTTAGAATCCCCCCTTCGATACCATTATAGTCATCACAGATTTACAGAAAATTTTCGATGCATCTGCATTGCGAGTAATTGTAGAAATATCAATCCATAGTTTTTCTTCTTTGACATCAATACGGGAAATTTTAGCATCAGTGTAGATTTTTTTATCCGTGCCTGTTAATGGAACACAATTTGAATAGTCCAATGTTTGCCCCGTGTGTAATATTTTACCTGGATTTTTTATCAACGGTTCTCCATCATCACCATGCAAACCACCATAAGAAAATAAACCAGGCACAATATACAATGGCGCATAAGCAGGATGAGAAACGACTTTTGAATAATCAGGTTTTTCTTCAGCAGAAATATCAGGAATAGGATAATATTTTGGATCAGTCTCTTCGAGGAGCTCAGCTAAAGATGTTAAATTCTTACCTTTTATGCGATATCTTTGTGGTTCAAATTCGTACCCAGAAAATTGATTGAAATAATTCTCGGAACGTTCACTCATAGACAAATAACACCTTCATAATAGAAAAAAGAAAAATAAAAAATTTAGATATTTAGTTCTTTTAGTTTTGCTACATTTTGTTGGACTTTATCAGGACCTAATCTGTGAATTAATTGGAATATTAAAAATCCTAATAAAGACACCACGATTGGAATGAAACTGATTATTAGCTTTATTCCTAAAATCGCACTTGCTGGTTGAGCACTTAGTGGCGCAGGTTCAATGTCTCCATATACAGTAGGAGTGCCAGGTACGAAGTTAGTAAAGATATGAACAAGTGAAATAATACCAGTTCCAATAAGGGGACCAATTCTTTGGAGGAATGTAAAGATTCCTGAATAAGCTCCTTCTTGTCTGCCCCCAGCTTCCACGCAAGCCTCGTCAATAATATCCCAATACATTCTAGCACCGAGAACTGAAATACCTCCAATACCAATTCCAACAACCACTGCTCCTCCTACAAAAATCCAAATGTTAGTTACAAAGAAGAATGGAATTAATGCAACGGGAATTATGAGGAACGCGTACTTGTATAATTTCTGATAAGGCACCTTCTTCTGTAGCAAAATCCACAAAGGTAGGAAGAGCACAGCAGCTCCTGCGTAACCCATTTGGATGAACATCGAATTTATGACTACACTTTCTGGAGGTAATCCTGAAACATAAAGCACGATAAACGGTACTGAAGTAACAATGAGTGCTTGTAGGATCGCCATTCCAAGAGTAGCAAAGAAATAACCTAGGAAGTTCTTGTTTTTGAGTAGTTTACCTAATGTTGTGAAAAACTCTTTGAACGTTGCTTTAGGTTGGATTCTCTTGTTTCGTTCTAACATTTCTGGAGTTTCTTTTACACCAGGCAACATAATCAGCATTCCTAAAAAGGAGATTAATGCTAACCATAAAGCTGCTGATGAAAGGGAACCTTTTGTTGCTGTAGAACCAATGAAAATACCCGGTAGAAAGATTCCTATCATCAATCCAACAAACCACATTACTTGGTTAAAAATCGTTGATCGTTTACGATCTCTCTCGGAACGGAATTTATCAGGAATCAATGCACCAGAACTCGTCTGAATAATCGTGTAGCAAGTTTCATAAAGAAGAAGTGCAAATGTCGCCCATATAATTGCCGCCCACTGGGGAATTCCACCTGGAATAGCAAAAATTAACCACATACTAAAACTAAACGGAAGCATGAAAATTACTATCCATGGGAATCTTCTACCTAATTTTTTCGACATTCGACCAAAAATATTAGGCTTGTCTGAAAGATATCCAAATATTGGATCGTTAAACATATCCCAAATGAGATAGACGATCTGAATAACTGCAAGGAAAACAGGACCAACTGCGGTATACGATAATAAGAAGAAATAATTCCATGAATCAATTAGAGAAGTGGAACCCGCATAGGCAATTAGACCGAAATTCGCAGCTATTATCGCCCATATACTTTTATTTTTAAACAATCCTCGATTGCTTTCTGTTGTACTTTCTGCCATATAAAATCAACTTTGAATAATTGCTTTTTAACAATTGATCAAAAGCATATATAAATATTCGGTTTTTTTAATAAACGCCATTATACTTATATCTCTCTAAATCTCTATTATCAACATATTCTTGACTTAAAACGACATAGTTATAAAATCATTGATTACTAAAGCCATTATAAAAGTACAGCTTTCAGTTAAAGGAATTATGTTAAGTATAAATAGACAGAAAAATATCAATTGAAATGAAGATCAGATCGAAACTTACGAACGCTGATTTTTTATTTTATTGTGATGAATATGGGAAAAACATCTAAACCAAAACAAAAGCGTTCTCGCTCTAAAGAAGAAAAAGCTCATCAAATGGATAAGATCATCGATGGAAGTCTTGATTTAATACGAGAAAAAGGATTTCATGGTTTTGGAATGCGAGCATTAGCAAAACACATCGGTATGTCTCAAGGGAATCTGTATAATTATATTGCTAGCCAAAGGGAGCTTTGGATAGCTGTCAGATTAAGGTGTAATAAGGAATTTAAAGAAAAGATGCAAAAAATCTATCTATCCAGTAGAGTAGACACTATTGAAACACTAAAAAAAATAGGCAATTTTGTTTTTGAATTTGCTGCAGAAGATTTTAATCGATGGAAATTAATGACCGTTATCGAACCACCTGAACCTCCAATGAAGGATGGAATTCCATTTATTGGCAAAATCGAAGAAAATTATGTATCCACAAATGTTTTAGATATCGTATTCGAAATCATACAGAGAGGACATCTTCAGGGAGATGTTCAAGAAGTCAATCAGAAATTAATTGGGTTCTTCTTGTATAGCATTGTTTTAGGCATAACTTATACAGAATATGATTTATCATTCGAAGAAGAAATTCGCGAATCGGTGGTTCACGACGAGTTGAGATTTGAAAAGAAAGAATTACGTGATTTAGCATTCAAACAAATCGAAAATCTACTGAAAATAAAAAAAAATGAATAAATACTCTTATATCAAAAATTTACCATTTTCATAAATCAATTTTCCATCTGCGAAGATTTTGCCATATCTCCGCATTTCTAATAGCATGTCTTTATGTATTGTACTTTGTTGTTTACTTCCGGTTTCAGGATATCCATTCCCTATAGCAATATGTACAGTTCCTCCCATCTTCTCGTCAAATGAGATATCTCCTATAAAATTTTGATGTTCTATATTGGTTCCAATTGCGACTTCACCGATTCTTGTTGCACCTGGATTTTCTAGTAATTTTTCTAGAATTTCTTTACCCGAACCTGCTTTTGCTTCAACTACTTCTCCATCTTTAAAAGTTAATTCAACATTTTCGATTTTTTTTGATTTATCAATGAGAGGATAGGAGAATCTTATTTTTCCATTTGCTGATTCTTCAATTGGACCTGTAAAAACCTCACCATCCGGCATATTGCCTTTTCCCGCAGAATTTTGCCATTTTCTTCCTTTCACCGACATAGTCAAGTCTGTGTCATCTGCAACTATACGCAATTCATCTACTTGGTTTAAATATTTAATATATCGTTCGTGTTCTTTATGCAATTTCTTCCAACTCGAAATTGGATCTGCATGGTTTAGGAAACATGTTCTCGCTAGTAATTCAGATAACTCAGTTTGACTCATAGAAGCCTCTTGTGCCATCGAATAGGTAGGATATTGAGTCATTGTCCATCTCAATTCTCCTTTTGCGGCTCGTTGATAAAATTTCTGCATCATAGGAAAACGAGCATTACGAACCATATCTGTTTTATCTTGTGCAATATTGATGAGTTCTTTGGTATTTTCTAAACCCTCAATCATAATCAAGCAGTCAATAATGTCAATTACCATCAATTCTAATGGGTCAGAAGTTTTAAGTATTTCATCAACACCTTCTGAATGGAAAATAAATTTTTGACCTGGAAACTCAATAATTGGTTTAATTGGGTAACCTCCAGCTTTTAGAGTTTCTCTGTACACCTCTCGAATTAAAGGAATGGATTCAACAGGCCCCATGATAAGTACTTTATCTTCCTTTTTTACTTCCACTTCATAATTTACGAGAAGTTTTGCGAATTTCACTAAATCTAACATTTTTTTATTCTCCTTATACTCATTTCATTTATTTATTTATTTGATATTTCTAATTCTGTAAGTAATTCATCTATCAAAGTTAATCCTTTCTTTAAATATTCTGGTGGAGTACCTATACCTATTCGGATATATCCATCCATTCCAAACCAATCACCCGCTACAACAAATACTGATTTTTCTTTACGTAATTTGTCAGTAAGCATTGTGGAATTCATATCAAAATTATATTTGATAAATACCATTCCTCCTGCCTGAGGTGGGATAAATTCAAATAAAGTTCCGTGAGATTGAACCCATTCTGTTAATGTTTCAAGATTATCTATCAATACTTTGCGATTTCGGTCAAGAACTTGTTTTCTCAAATTTGGATCCAATACATAAGCTGCAATTTTTTGGGAAAGCATTGAGCTAGATATAGTAGTGTAATCACTAAACTCCCAAGCTCGTTCAATGAATCCTTTTGGACCTACTAACCAACCTAAACGAGTTCCTTGTAGTGCATAAGCTTTAGATAATCCCGAGGAAATCAATACTTTATTATATGTTCCATAGAAAGTTGAAACTTCTTTTCCAGAAAACTCAGCACCTCTGTAAATTTCATCACAATGCAACCATAAATCATTTTTTTCAGCAATATCTACAATTCGATTTCTGGATTCTTCATCCATTATGTGTCCTGTTGGATTGTTAGGATTACAAATGGAGATCATTTTTGTTTTTTCAGTAATTAATCCTGAAATTTGATCAAAATCAGGTTCCCATCCCAAATCTTGACGGAGAGAAAAAAGTTTCACTGTGATATCGAATGAACGAGCTAATCCCCAAATTTGCATGAAATTAGGAACCATAAATAATAATTCATCACCTGGGTTAAGGAGGCTCCAAATAGTCAAGAAATTGGCTTCAGATGAACCATTGGTAACCAGAATATTATCGATTTCTGCTTTTGGATACATTATTGCTATGTTTTTTCTTAACGGAATGATCCCATTGGTTTGTGGATATCCCATTGGGAGATCTAATAACTCCTCAATCTGATCTTTCGATAATAATTCACGGATAGAATAAGGATGAACATCGCTTTCTGTTAAATTGTATTTTACTAAATTTTCATAAAGTGATTGATTCCGTTCAAGCTTGAAGATTTCAATTTTCATGAGATATCAATTTTAAAAATAAATGAACAAATGAACAATTAAATATCACTTTGTCAATGATCTTTATTAATTTTCCAGTTAATTTCGGTCATAGAAAATCAATTTAATGAACAATGTTTTTCAAATATTAGGTGGCAAGTTATGGATTCGAGACGATTTGATAATAAAATAATGTTTCGTGTAGATATTGGGGAAGAGCTAGTAGAATCAATAATGAGTATTTGTAAAAAACATAATGTGAATTTGGCCTCTATTTCGGGAATAGGGGCTACAGACAATGCAACGATAGGTGTTTATGACCTGAAAAAACAGATTTATCATCCAACTGAAATTACATCGTTTCATGAAATCACCAATCTAAGTGGTAATATATCAACAATGAATGACCAAATATACCTTCATTTCCATATAACTTTAGGAAATCCAAATGCGATTGCAGGACATCTAAATAAAGCGGTAATTAGCGCTACATTTGAGGGAATAATTGATGAGATCTCGGGCGAGATTGACAGAAAGAAAGATAATAAAACCAATTTAAACCTAATAAATTTCAAAGAATAAATTCTGAAAAATGTGAAACTAACCAATGAAAATAACTCAAATAGAACTGTTTAAGACTGATATAAAGAAAAAATTCGTCAATGTGACTGCATTAGGTGGAGATCCAGCAGTAAAAAATATTCTGGTAAAAGTTTCCACAAATCAAGGCATATTTGGATGGGGTGAGATTGCATTTTTTACTCCAGTTACCGGTTCTACACAAAATTCAGATTTTGAGCTAGCAAAACTATTTGGATCTTACCTGATTGGAAAAGATCCGACAAATATTGAGACATTGACAAAAGATATTTCAAAAAAATTCCACCAATCTACTGTTATATCGGCTTTTAATAGTGCATTTTATGACATTTTAGGAAAAAAAGCGAATTTACCTGTATATAAATTGCTTGGAGGGCAAAACCATAAAATTCGAACCGATATGACTATTGGGATAACAGAAACCATCCATGAGACTATTGAGAAAGCTGAATCTATAAAAAAACAAGGATTTGATGCTGTTAAGATAAAAGTGGGTCGTAAAGACTTTTCGGATGTTAATTACGTAAAAGTTGTTCGTGAATTGCTTGGAGATGATGTGGAAATTCGTGTAGATGCAAATCAAGGGTGGAATTTACCGATGGCTAAGAAGAATATAGATCTAATGATACCTTATAATCTTCAATACGTTGAACAACCTTTGCCTGTTTGGGATTTGTATGGATTTGTTCAATTACGCAAAATTGTAGATGTCCCAATATGTGCAGATGAATCTGTATTTTCTGAGCATGATGCATATAAAATAATAGCAATGGGAGCTGCAGATTATTTAAATATAAAATTAGGTAAATGTGGGGGTATATCTTCTGGTCTAAGGATAAATGCTGTTGCTGAAAGTGCAAATATCAACTGTATGTTGGGATGTTTTGGTGAAACTCGTCTTGGACTTACTACTGCAGCACATTTAGCAATTGCTCGTCCAAATATAAGATTCCTAGATTTAGATTGTGCGTACATGCATGCTGAAGATCCAGTTAAGGGTGGAATGGAGTATGATGATAA
>JAEOTN010000501.1 GCA_016839865.1 Promethearchaeota archaeon
AGGGTGGATCCAATAACTAAACAACCTCCAGCTCCTAATTTATGATAGGTGATTAATGGAACTTCATCGACGATGTCTTCAGAATCATCTACAAAATACCGAAACATAGTATGGTCACAACTAGTTAATAAAATTTCAGGAACATGTATTATTGAGGGTTCTAGAAAGGTTGTATCAGCCAGCATTAGGTTATTTATACCGGAAAATATTGGATGGGAGGGAAATTCAGATAAAACTAAGTTTTCTGGTGATTTAAAATGGAAATTCTCATCAGGATGAAAAAGTTCTCCCCACCAATATCGTTTTACTCCAGTTATATGACTTAAAGCTCGAATTGATCCATATTCTTCGAGGTCCTCGTCCTCTTTTCTATACTCAAAATCACCTCCAGAACTCGAAGTTATCAGTAGTTTTCCTCCATTTTTTACGTAGTTTGATAACAAGTCAATTTCTGTATTCAAAAATAAATGATCCGTCTCATTTTCTGCAGGTATTATTTCTCCTAAAATTATCAGATCATATTGTGCAAGATATGAAAAATGCATACTTGGATACAAAAATTCGAAGGTATAATTAAAATCAAATATTCCACTTGGAATTTGAGTATATCTCTCATTATGGCTAAGATCCACTAATATTCGAGCCATATAGTAAAAAATTTGGGGTAAAGCTATTTATTATTTTTGATTTTGTTTCGGGGATGGTGTTGTGAATGTATCAAGAGGATCAGTATCAATTCCAAAGAATTTCTGTTCATAACCGTCTTTTCTGATTCCAACAACATCAATTCCATTTCCAGTGAACACATCTCGAATAATTGAAGAACGTACGGCTGCTGCAGCGACTTTCATTCCTTCTTCTACAGTTAAATTTTCATTCCATTTCGCTTCAAGAACTCCGATAGCATATGGACTTCCTGAACCGATTGCTGTAATGTTTTCAGGCATAATGGAACCATAAGCTCCTAATTGGAATAATCCAGGCCCATCAAGTCCATATCCTCCCATAATAAGTCCAACTTGGAAATACCCTTTGTAATAATTCATTATTCGGGATAAATAAGTAGCAATTGCCTTGACACCCATACTTTTTTCGCTTGTTAAATTGAAAATATTTGACTCTGCTCGTAAAACTTCGATCAAGTACTGCGCGTCTGCAACACTTCCCGCAATAGTCATCCACGCATGTGGTTGAATAAGATGTAGTTTCTCTGCAGCTTTATTGGCTACAAATAAACCCATAGTCGCACGTTTATCTGCTGCTAGTACTACACCGTCCTTACAAACAAGTCCGACTGTGGTAGTTCCAGTTTTTAGTTTTTCTTGGATCTCCATTTTCCGTTTTTCAATAGCTGCATCATCAATCACTTCAACATTGATGTCAAACTGATTGCGAAGAGGTCGGAAATCTCCTTGCTTCATATGATTGTGTAATAACTAATGGATAAAAATTTTTCTCGAATATGCTATTTGATCTATAAAATTTTAGAAAAAAGACTTAACAACCATGCAAGATACATAGTTCGTGTCAAACATGACTAAGGAAATCATCACTTTTGTCGGCAAATCCTATAGCAATCTCGGATTTAAGTTCTATTTCTATAAACCTCGTACAGATATTTGCCCGGAATCTTGTAGATTTTATAATCCATGTATGAACAATCTCAATGAAAATACAATTTATCAAATTCATGCCTTAACTGATATTGAACACGCGTGTCCCTATGAATACCATAATGAACCCATGAAATTAGTAAACGTAATTGAAAGTGATATAATGGTTTTAATTGAATCTAGAAGAGCTTATTTGGGAGCACAGATTGAATACGAACCTTTAGAATGTGAATTCAAGGATGATTGTGAATTTTCAAAGTATTGCACACCCATTTCTGGATTACAGCCTGGTACAAAAGTGAAAATTAGAGAAATCGTGCAAAAACTAAAAGGTCAGAAATGTCCCAATAGTTTAACACTAGTGAAAATAGAAAAAGTAAAAGAAAAATAAAAATTTGTTTTATGCTTTGGTTTTAGCTCGTTTTTTCCCAAATCTTGCATTGTATTCATCTTTCAATGTATCAATGTATTCCAATGCTGCTTGCAAGCTTATTGCTTTGAGTGAATATTGTTCCCGAATCAAGTTTAATGCATATTCTGGAAATACTTTCTGGACTTTTACGTTAGATTGGAGTGCAAAATATTCATTACCGGCATCATCTTGCATTACAACTATCATTTGGGTATCCCAGAGTTTCTTAAGGACATCATCCACATCGTCTACACCCTTCTTCTGAAGTTTCTCTAAATCATCTCGTGTGACAACTGCTTGTCGTAATAATTTCAGAGTTTCGTATACGGGAGGATCTAAAAGAGTTTCCAGAAGTTTCAAGTTATCATCTTCTGTATTGTGATATTCTTGGAAGAATGATATGACTTCACTCCGATAATCTTCTGCTAATTCTAAAGGCAAACCTCGATTACTCGATTCCTTAATGAGCTTTATCGGAGGAACGCGTGTGACGAAAATATCGTTTACTAAATATAATACCTCACTAGGGCTACCTTTTACTGATCGTGTTTTTACAATAGAGTCTTTAATTAAACTTTGGATAAGACCTTCGACATCAGCAAAACCTTCTCGGTATTGGTCTTTTAACCAAACAGAGATTTCAGATTTCAATATTAAACCCTCGTCCTGTAATCTCTTTATCACCATTCGTCGAGCTGAATCAGTGTATAGCATCGCAGTTTTCAATTCTTCCGTTAATTTTGGAAAAACTGATAACCTTTGAAATATGCTTGGGATTAAAGGCTTGTATGCATCATTATCTAAGTTTTGCACAATAAGGCGTGTTGCATCACTTAATCCGTCCTCAAACACCTCTGGATCCTCATCCATTGTGAGAGCTAGGATTAGGTATACACCTATCTCAGGTCCTGTATAGTAAGACACTAAATTCATAGCACCTACATTTAGAGATATTAGTCCTGATTCTCCGGAATACTCATGTGTTGAATATATTTGCATGAGGGTTTTATTGGTCACTTCAATTGCGTCAGGATGTTGCGCTAGGATTGAGACTCCTAGACGTTCATCCCATTTCATTAAGATTAAACCTGTAGGCATTTATAAATCATCCTCCTGTGGTTCTTCTTCATTATTATCTGGTTCTAATTCAGGTTCTGGCTCTGGTTCAGGTTCTGGCTCTGGTTCTGGCTCTGGTTCTGGTTCTGGTTCTGGTTCTGGTTCTGGTTCTGGTTCTGGCTCTGG
>JAEOTN010000020.1 GCA_016839865.1 Promethearchaeota archaeon
AAAGACAAAAACTTGATGGGTCTATTAGGTATTGCGTCTCTTCAAGCAATTGAGGATTCTAATACTCAAGAAAAAGATTTTGATTCCGTTTATGTGGGAGCGATGAGTCCAAGTATATTTAATAATATGAATGGGATAGCTAGTGCTCTCGTAGATAAGATTGGACTGATACCTGCAGCTGCAGATCATATTAAAAACGGACCTGCAAGTGGAGGGTCTGCAGTGAAAACGGGTTTTCAAGCCATAGCATCTGGAATGAATGATTTAGTTTTGGTTACGGGAGGTGAAAAAATGACCCATATTACATCACCTGGATTTGTTACTTCAAATGTTGCCACGTTAACTCATCCAGAAGCAGAAAGAAAACATGGTGTTTCTCTACCCGCATATGCTGGTTTATTAACCCGAATGTCTTTGGAAAAATACAATGCCAAACTCGAGTGGATCTCAGATATAGCAATTAAAAATCATAAAAATGGAGCGCTTAATCCAAATGCGCATTTTCAGAGAACTCTTGAAGATTTCATGAAAAGTGCAACTGAGAAAGGGAAAGGAAGATGGGACAATATTCATGAATTTTTAAAAGATGATAATAGAAATCCCATAATTGCTGATCCTTTGCGTTTATTTCATATATGTCCTATATCTGATGGAGCTGCATCTCTAGTGTTGTGTAATGCTGAAAAAGCTAAACAATATACTGATACACCTATAATAATTTCTGGAGTTGGTCAAGCAACTGATACCCATATAGTATTTGAACGCGAAGATTTAACCACTTTAAAAGCACTAAAAATCGCTTCTAATCAGGCATATGAAATGGCTAAAAAAATACCTGAAAATATAGATGTAGCAGAATTACACGATGCATTTGAAATTTTAGAAGCTGTTCAATCTGAAGATATTGGATTTTTCAAGAAAGGAGATGGTGCTAAAGCCGCTCATGAGGGACTAACAGAAATTGGCGGAAAAATACCAATAAATCCCTCTGGGGGTTTGAAAGCACGAGGACACCCATTGGGTGCTACAGGTGTTGCACAAGTTGTAGAATTAGTATGGCAATTGAGAGGAGAAGCAGGAAGGAGGCAAGTTGATGGTGCAAAAACAGGGATCACGTGTAATTTCGGGGGATTTGGCAATAATATTGTTTCAATTTTAGTAGAGCAAATATAATAACAATAAAATATTTCTTAAAAATTATGCAAAAAACACTAAAACCTAAATTACTAACACCCTTAAAATTAGGTGAAATCAAACCTAAAGGTTGGTTAAAAAATCAACTAAAAACGCAAGAAGAAGGATTATCCGGTCATTTGGATGAATTTTGGCCTGATGTTATGGATAGTGGATGGATTGGTGGAAAAACTGAAGGATGGGAACGTTTTCCTTATTGGTTAGACGGCATAATCCCCTTAACTTTTCTGCTTGAATCTAAACCTTTAATAAAAAAGTGTAATAAATACGTTAATTACATTCTTGATCATCAACATGATGATGGATGGTTTGGTCCAACAAAATGGGGAACGGAACCTGAATATGATACTTGGCCGAACATGATAATTTGTAAAGTTTTGATACAATACTTTGAAGTAAGTCGTGAAGAAAGGATTATTCCCGCATTAATTGCATATTATCATAAATTAGATGAAGTTCTTGAAGAATATACTTTAGGAGAAAGTTGGGCTAATTATCGTTGGATGGATAGTGTTTGGGGGATTCATTGGCTTATTGATTATCTAACAGAGGATAAAGAGGAAATTCCATTTCTATTATCATTAGCAAAAAAACTTAGGAATCAGGGATATGATTGGAAGGAACATTTTGATGACTTCTTTTATATTCATCTTAGAAAAGATCCAATTGAAGAAGTGATTTACAGTAAGGATGTAATTTCACCATCAGATTCATTTGGAAATCAATCTGAAGGTAGATTAAGGAAATATGATCATCGGAGTCATATTGTTAATAATGCCATGGGTATGAAGAGTACAACCATCTGGTCAAGGCAAAGTGGTATTGAACAAGATATAAAAGGCATCAATACAGCCATTTCAATTTTAGATAAATATCACGGACAAGCAACTGGCATGTTCTCGGGGGATGAACATTTTGCTGGAAAGAGTCCCTCACAAGGTACAGAATTATGTTCAGTTGTAGAATACATGTTTTCATTAGAAACTGTAATTCCTATTATAGGATGTACTCCTGATGGGGTAAATTTAATTGATAGATTAGAAAAAATATGTTTCAACGCGCTCCCTGCAACATTCTTACCTGATATGTGGTCTCATCAATATGATCAACAAGTTAATCAAGTACAAGCAAAGCGAGTAAAAAAAGCAATCTATA
>JAEOTN010000021.1 GCA_016839865.1 Promethearchaeota archaeon
CACTTAACCTATGTTCTTGATGGAGATAATATTCGTCATGGATTGAATAAAAATCTCGGTTTTTCTCAGGAAGAGCGGGAAGAAAATATACGTCGGGTAGGAGAAGTGGCTAAATTGTTTTGTGATGTAGGCATTATTGCCATGACCGCTTTTATCTCTCCATATAGAAAAGATCGAGATTGTGCAAGAAGTTTAATTGAAAAAGGGAGATTTATTGAAATTTTCTGCTCTTGTTCTTTAAATAAATGTGAGGAACGGGATCCTAAGGGATTATATAAAAAGGCACGTTCTGGAGAAATTCAAGAATTTACAGGTATTTCTGCACCATATGAGGAACCTGAGAATCCGGAGTTGATAGTGAAAACCGACCAGACAACTCTTGAGAAAAGTGCAGGAGTAGTCATTTCTTATTTGGAGGGAAAAGGATTAATTTAATCATTAAGGTGAAACTTACAGTATGATTCAGCTTATATATACAGCATGTATCCTTGTAGCAATGCTAATAATCTTGGCTAAGGAACTCACCAAACCTGTGGTTGTGGTATTTGGAGCACTGTTATTTTTAACATTTGGAGGTGTCATTTCTGTGGATGAAGCATTTGTAGGATTTTCAAACAAGGGTATGATTACGATTGGATTTCTATTTGTTGTGAGTGCTGCACTTCAGATTTCCGGACTTTTTGAACGTACTATAACAAACCTGTTGGGTGGAATGAATCGGAGTAGAATCGATCGATATTTTAGACTCATGTTTCCTGTTGCGGGATTATCTGCTTTCTTGAACAATACGCCGATAGTAGCATCTTTAATCCCAATAATAAAAAACTGGTCTAAAAGAAATAATCTTCCAGCCTCAAAATTTTTAATTCCTATTTCTTATGCAGCAATCTTAGGTGGGACTTGTACCTTAATCGGTACAAGTACGAATTTAATCATTCATGGCATGCTTCTGGAAAAAGGATTACAAGGCATGTCATTCTTTGAAATTACAAAAGTAGGATTACCAGTTGCTATTTTGACATTATTTCTCCTTATCATCATAAGTCATTCTCTATTACCTGAAACAAAAGATGTTACTGTTCGATTGGGCGAGAGTACACGTGAATTTGTGGTGGAAATGAAGGTTGGTCATGAGTTTCCATATATTGGAAAGACAATTGAAGAAGCCAACTTACGACATTTACAAGGACTATATCTTTTTCAAATTCATCGTGGAGATCAATATTTGGCTCCGGTTTCTCATGATGAACGAATTGAATTGGGGGATCGTCTCTTTTTTACCGGTTTGCCAGAAACGATTTACGAGCTACAAAAAATGGAGGGTCTTCATATTATTAAAGACCGGGAGTTTGATCTAAAAAATATTGATTCTGACACATTAAAAACCTATGAAGCCGTGGTTTCGAACCATTCTCCCCTAATTGGTCAGACGGTTCGGGACAGTAATTTCAGGGATCGATATAATGGTGTCATTTTAGCCATTCATCGTAGCGGAAGTAGGGTGAATAAAAAAGTCGGAGATATACTATTTCAACCAACTGATACTTTATTTATACTGGCAAAAAAAGGATTTGATCAAAAGTGGTATCATTCCAAAGATTTTGCATTGGTTTCAACGAGTCTGAATATCTATTCAAAACCAAAATGGAAGGGAAATCTGGCACTACTTCTTTTATTGGTGATGGTGGTTATGGCAGCTTTTAAATTTGTTCCGATCATTCTTGCAGCCGGAGCTACGGCCGTTCTTATGGTATTGTTGGGTATTATTAATCCTCAAGAAGCAAGAAAGGCCATCAACTGGGATGTGCTGTTATATATTGCTTCTTCTTTTGGAATTGCTAAAGCATTGGAAAAATCTGGATTAGCCGCTACAATAGCAAATGTTTTGGTAACACAACTTGATTGTTTTGGTAATATTGGTATTATTACGGGTTTATTTTTTTTAACAAGTCTGTTTACCTGGGTTATTACCAATAATGCAGTAGCTGCTATTATGTTTCCAGTAACATTATCAATTGCTCAAACCCTGAATCAGGATATTAGACCTTTTATGTTGACTCTTGCTATAGGTGCATCAACCTGTTTTGCTACACCCATCGGCTACCAAACAAACCTTATGGTTTATGGTCCTGGAGGTTATAACTTCAAGGACTTTCTTAGGATTGGTATCCCAACAACGCTTTTTGTTGGTTGTATTGCCATTACGGTTATCTATTTCCTTTATTTAAAATAGGAGGTTTTGTATATGTCGATTTTAGCCCATGGAGGCAAGCTAATTAATCGCTATCTCTCGAAAAATGAGAGGGATCAAATTATCAAGAAAGCGAAGACCCTGAAAAAATGGAAACTATCGGATCGTGAACTTTCCGATCTTGAGATGATTGCATCGGGAGCATTAAGTCCTCTCACAGGATTTATGGATGCTGATAATTTTCATTCAGTAATAGAATCCATGAAGTTAACAAATGGGTTACCGTGGACTATTCCTATTACATTGGCTGTCTCTGTTGATTTTGCAAATCAGATTGAAAAAAAGGAAGAGATAGCCTTATTGGATGAGAAAGATCAGTTTATTGCTATTATGGCTGTTTCGAATGTCTATGATTATAATAAGAAAGATGTGGCTCAAAAGGTATTTAAAACAACTGAAGATGCTCATCCTGGTGTAGCAGCTCTGTATGAAATGGGATCAAAACTCTTAGGTGGGGAAATTTGGATGATTAATAAAAGAAGTTATAATAATTTCGAGGAATACCGGTTGGAACCCAAGGAAACTCGAGCCTTGTTTCAGAAAAGAGGGTGGCAAACAGTGGCTGGATTTCAGACACGTAATCCTATTCATAGAGCCCATGAATATCTTCAAAAATGTGCCATGGAGATTGTAGACGGACTCTTGATTCATCCTATAGTTGGAGCGACAAAAAGTGATGACATCTCTGCCGAAATCCGAATGAAATGTTATGAAATTCTAATCGATAACTATTATCCCAGGGATCGTGTAGCTCTGGTAGTCAATCCAGCTGCTATGCGGTATGGGGGCCCCAGAGAAGCAATTTTTCATGCAATTATTAGGAAAAATTATGGGTGTACACACTTCATAGTAGGGCGAGATCATGCAGGTGTCGGTAATTATTACGGTACCTATGAAGCACAGGAAATCTTTGGTCAGTTTGATCGTGATGCATTGGGAATTACACCACTTATGTTTGAGCATGCATTTTTCTGCAGGGAGTGCGGCAATATGGCTTCTTCCAAGACCTGTCCTCATGGGAAAGAAAGTCATCTTTTCTTAAGCGGAACCAAGGTTAGGGAAATGCTTCGTAATGGAGAAATACCACCAA
>JAEOTN010000502.1 GCA_016839865.1 Promethearchaeota archaeon
AATAATCGAAGAGAGACCTCATTAGTTTCTTTCTCCAGTTTATACTTAACAGGAATATACTTCTTTCCTTTTTCTCCAAGGTCCAAGATTTTCACTGAAGCATCTAAAGAAATATCGAATTTTTGAGCAATTTCCGATTTCAACAAGGATAATACAGTATCCACATTTGTGTTCAATGTGACGATGAATATTTGATCGGATTTTACTGGAGTTTCCATATTAATCCTCTACAATTTTATAAATCTGTACTTTTACCGAGTTTTGAGGATCTTGTAGATGTTTAACAATTCCGCGGTTTATATCAATTGCTGCTTTAGTGCAACCAATCATAATAGTACGGCCACAAATATATGTACTTTTTCGAAACACAATATCATTTGGATGAGTTAGAGGTAAGTTCGAATGGCCATACCCTATGAATTCATCGCTTTCAATTCCGTTATCTATTTTTACAAGGAATTTACAATCTCCACGTAATTCTTGTTTTGTTGTTTTTTTTAAGTTCAAACATCCAATCGGGGACTTCATTCCGAGAATGCAAGTTCCTCGAAGAGTCAACTGAGAATCATTTGTAAATTCCAAAGTGGTTTCATGAGTGGACAACACATTTTTGTGTCCTCTCACAATGAATTCTTCTAATAGTTTGGTTTTCATGATATTCTCAATTCGAGGGATTATTACCTATAGACACACCCCATTTCTAAAAATAGTGAATGACGGTGATCGGAACATCTGTATGAATAAAACTTTAATAATATGATGAATAAACCTTTTTGTAACTTTATATATTGGTTACGAATAGATGGAATGTTTTACTCCAAATCTATGCACTCTTGGGCGTGTAGCATAGCCTGGCTTAATGCGCTCGGCTGATAACCGGGAGACCGGGGGTCCGAATCCCCCCATGCCCATCTTTTTTAACTTCTTCCTACTTCCTTTTCCTTAATTCCTCACTCTCATTTCACGAAACTATTTGTTTAATTTGCTACTTTTTTCTTTATGAAAACAAAAGAACGTGACTTACTCTGGTCACTAAAGGAGCAAGTTTGTGAAGCCGCTATTCGTACAATGGAGCTTGGACTAAACATTGGGAGTGCGGGAAATGTCAGTATAAAGATTCCAGATAAAGAGGAACTTCTTATTACCCCTTCGCAAGTAGATTACGAGCAGATAACTCCATATCAAATTGTACATATTGATTTCGATACCAAACAATTAGGTGGAGATTGGACACCATCTTCTGAGAAAATCTTACATACTGCCGTGTATAAAGCCCGTCCTGATGCTCAAGCTGTAATTCATTTCCACAGTCGTTTTACTTCTGCATTAAGTGCAACTGGGTACACTATCAAGCCGTTGATGGAAGAAATGATTACGTCTTTGGGTGGAGAAATACAACTAGCTAAGTTTTCTAAAGTTGGTTCAAAAGAATTAGGAGATTATGCAGTTGAAGCGTTAGGAAAACGTAAAGCTGTTTTACTTACTAATCATGGAGCGTTGGTATGTGGGAAAACCATAGAAGAAGCTCTAAGACTAGCACAGATGGTAGAAGAACATGCAGAACTATACTACCTAGCTTTGTCTCTTGGTAAATCCAAAATTACAGATATTCCTGAAGAAGCACAGAAGTATCATAAAATGATATATGAGGCTTTTAACCGAGTAAAACGAAAGAAGAAAAAGAAGAAAAACGTAGAAGATCAATCAAAATCGGATTGAATGTGAGAAATCACAAAATCCAGATTATTCTTAATTTTTTTGGTGTCGTATCCATTTCCTCGTTCCAAATTGATCCTTCTTTGAACAACTTTTGCTGCTTCTTTTTGTAGATAGGAAAGAAATGTATCTACAATTTCTTGAAGCGATTTATGCTTGAATAGAGGTGAGAGTAATAATCGTCGTAAAAAAACAATCCCCATTTTTGCTTTCTTCATGAGTTCTAATCCTTCTATAACTCCAGGATATGCCCCCAGAATAGAAAAATACAAAGTAGTAAACACTCGAAGAAGATTTTCTTCGTTCAGATCTCCCAATTCTTCAAAGTCTACTCCATATACTGAAGTTTCGATAAAGAGAAAATTGCGAATATGACAATCTAAAGGTATTTGGTTTGTGATTTCGGAAAATTCTTTTATCCACTGTATTAAATCGGTAAAAAACTGTTCCCAAAATGCGGGATTCCAATTAGATTGAATTTGTTGGGTAATAATATCCATTCCATTTATTCCCTCGATATAACGAGTTATGATGTAATCTTTCCCGTGATGCAGAAGATCTGGAATCCCGTAAATCACTGGTCGAGGGAACTCAGAGATATAAAAATGCGATGATTTCAGTTGTGTATAGATTTGTATCTCGTTTTTTAATGGTATCGGGGAGGAAACTAATTTGAGAACCAGAGCATCCCTTTCTTTTGGATGGATGGAAAGAACAATATTTTTTTTACTAGTTTCTATGGTGCAAATATCTGGAGAAAGCGTTTCAGATCCAATTAATTTTGTCTCCTTGATTATTTCATGTATACGGGTATTTTGATCTTCAGTGAGATTAGGTAACTCGCATTCCATATTTGAATCAATGTTCTTAATCAGTTAAATGCATCCCTTTTGAAGATGATCGCGTATCATCCCCATGTTACTTCCATTTTTTTATAAATTTACTCAATTGACCTATGAGAGTACCATGGAAACATATAACCTAGTAAGAATCATTCAAGAATATCAAGCAGAAAAGCAGAAAGTTAACCAAATCAGACAAATGCAAGAGTTGGTAGACATTATGCTACGACGTGCGATTACTAGAAAGGATGAAGGGCAGCTTATTGAGATGTCCAAACGCATTTCTGCATTCTATCTCAAAGAATTATTTCCTCAAAAAATTAATGATTTCGCTTATTGATCCATAGCTTTTTTGTTCTAGGTGTTACTTCTAGAAGCGAGTTTCATGTGTGGGATTTTTGGCATAATCTCTAATAAGTCATCTTTGGATATTGCTACCCAGATTCGAGAAGGGTTAGAGAGATTGGAATATCGAGGCTATGATTCCGCCGGAATAGCCTTAGTCAATAATGGGACGGTCGAATTACGAAAAAAGTCAGGAAGAATCGCTGAGATTAACAAAAATGGGTGGTTTGACTCCATGCTAGGCCAATTCGGTGTGGGTCACACGAGATGGGCGACTCATGGAAAACCGGTACAATATAATGCACATCCCCATCTGGATTGTACGGGAAAAATTGCAATTGTTCATAATGGAATTGTAGAAAACTATCAAGATCTAAAGAAAGAATTGCTTTTACGTGGTCATAAATTTATCTCAGATACAGATACGGAAGTTTTTACACACTTAATTGAGGAATTTATCACAAAGGGTTTTGATCTGAAAGATTCTGTAATGGAAACAGTAAAAAAATGTCGAGGTGCTTACGGAGTAGTTGTTATTCATGCAGATACTCCTGAATATATGGTTGTAGCACGAAAAGAATCCCCATTAGTTCTTGGAATTATCCCAGGAGAAACTACCTACTGTGCGAGTGATATCCCCGCATTTCTTCCTTTAACACGAGAAGCAATTATCCTAGATGATGATGAAGTCGCTGTATTAAAACCAGGAGAAGTAGAGATATATGCAGTAGATGGAGGAAAAAAGAAAGATTACTCTCATTTTAAAGTAAGTTATACAATTGACGCTGCTCAAAAAACATTGGATGGAAAACAATTTCCTTGGTTTATGATAAAGGAGTTGCATGAAGTTCCTCAGAAAATAAAGGAACAAGTCCAAGTTCCTCAAAACGAATTGGATGAGTTTTGTAAAGCTATAATAGAATCAGAACATGTATTCATTACTGCAGCAGGTACTTCTTATTATGCAGCGTTAGCAGGTAAATTTCAAATTACTCGATTTGGAGGACCCTATATTGAGGCTATTTTGTGCTCTGAATTTATAGACCTCGTTCCAAAATTGCCTAAAAATTCCTTGGTTATTGCAAGATCCCAATCGGGAGAAACTGCAGATACTATTGAAGCGATTCGATATGCTAGAGAAAAATGGAATGCAAAAATATGCTCGATTGTGAATGTGATAGGTTCCTCGTTAACAAGATATTCTGATCATGTATTGATTACAACTGCGGGTCCTGAAATTGCAGTAGCATCTCAAAAAGCATTTTGTACTCAAGTAACTGCATTAACTTTAATTGGCCTACGTATTGCAGAACTTAAAGAATCTCTCCCCTCTACAGAAATAACTGAATACAGGAAAGCACTAACCAATACATCCCTTATTACTAACCAAATCCTAGTTGAACAAGGAAAGATTCGAGAAATTGCTGGAAAATTGATGGATTTTGACAATATTTATTTCTTGGCAAGAGGAGTTTCTTCAGCAGCAGCAATGGAAGGAGCATTAAAACTAAAGGAAGTTGCGTATATTCATACTGAAAGTTACGCCGCAGGGGAATCAAAACACGGTCCTATCGCTCTAATTGAAGATGGTTTTCCTGTAATTTTTGTCGCACCACCAGATAGTACATATGATCGTATGATAGGAAATGTCATGGAAATGAAAAGTCGAGGAGCAACAATCTATTCTGTGGTTTCAAGTGATGATGAAAAAATAACAAGTATTTCAGATTATACCATCCGTATTCCTTATCTTGACTCCAAATATGCTATTGAAACCTCTATTGTTCCGTGTGCCTTTACCCTTCAGTTAATGGCATATTTTATTTCAATTAAAAAAGGATTAGATCCAGATAAGCCAAGAAATTTAGCAAAATCTGTAACCGTGAAGTGATTCTATAATTAAATCGGAACAGATTTTTATCCACAAATTCTTTTTTCATGGTATCTCAAAACTAAAATGGTAAACCGCATGGGAAAGAAAAGATCGTTAGAAGAAATCAAAAAGAAGATTTCTGATGGTTCCGCTGTAATAATGACAGCACAGGAATTATGTCAAATTGCTCAAACTGGAAAAAAAATATCATTTGATGATGTGGATGTCGTAACTACTGCAACAAAAGGTCTTATGAGTGGGACTTCCGCCATTCTTGCTTTCCGCATTGGGAATCCAAAAGAGTTTGTGAAAGTAAAAAGTCTATCCATGAATGATATTCCGTGTTATGTTGGTCCGTGTCCTAATGAGACATTGGGATTGGTAGATTTAATTATCTATGCAACAGATACTAGTGAATCGAATCCTAACTATGGAGCAGGGCATCTTCTACGCGATTTAGTTGATCATAAACCCGTGAAAATTGTTGCTAAAACTATTGAGGGCAAGAAAATCGAAAAAACTATGACGATAGATGATATATATTTCGCAAAAATGCTCGGAATACGTCACAGTTTTAAAAATTATAACGCATTCATAAATCCCAGTAAAGATCCTATTAAATCGATATTCACTGTAGCAGATATGGCACCAGATTTAAGTGAAGTATCGTTTTGCGGAGTAGGTGCAATTAATCCTTTAGAAAATGATCCAAATTTCGATGTGCTTGGTATAGGATCTCCTGTGCTTGTAAATGGTGCTCTAGGATATATTATTGGCTCAGGAACTAGATCCTCTCAAGAACGTCCAAACTTAATGACTATAGCTTCATTATTTGATATGAAACCTGAATATATGGGAGGATTTAAAACTGGTAGAGGTCCTGAAGTTATTTGCACGATAGCAGCTGCAATTCCTATATTAAATGAAGAAATTTTCAAAAATTTAAAAATGACAGATGATAAGGTTCCTTTGAATCTAGTTGATATAGTTGGACGTAAAGTAATAACCACTCTTGATTATGGGCAAGTATGGGGTAAGCAATCTATCGATTTGGTAATTAAAACAAAAGATAACTTTCAGAAACTCCATTGCGAAAAATGTGAACTGAGATCTGATTGCCCCGCTGAGAAAATGTGCCCTACGGATGCATTTTCTATAGAAAATGGAATAGAACGTTACTTATGTTTTAATTGTGGGACTTGTATATGGGCGTGTCCAAAGGGAGTTGCTGAAGGACACCTTGGTCATATCGAATGGGATGGTAAAAAAATACCTGTGCGGTTACGTCAATCAGACAGAAATGGAGCAATCCGTCTCATGAACGAATTAAAGGTTCGTATAATACGAGAGGAATTCCCACTCTGCCTTCCAACGTCGAAACCCGAAATTTTTACTGAAAAATTAGAGGACGAGAGAGAAAAAGGAAATTAATCTGAATCATCTATTTTGTAGGGTTTTTATTGAATGAATTTGATGATCAGTTAACACTTTTATGAGAGTTAACTATGCGAAATACAAAATGGTTGTCAAAAACCGAAATCAAGGAAATTCTGGATTATTCTCTTTCGGATGAAGAAATTGATGAAGCTAAAACTCACTTATTAACCCCCGTGTTTGAGCGAGTGTTTTCCACTTCTGTAGGAACCGGAACCCCCTATTTCAAAGTTCGGGGAGATGATCGGAATATTATGGATTGCACTTCCCAAGCATGGGTTCTTGCTTTGGGTCATGGTGCAATTGATCCAATTTATGCAGCTTTCCTTCAAGCTGAAAAGTTTTCTCACCATCAATATGGATTTTTGGATGAAACACGTGCAAAATTAGCAAGCAAGATCGCATCTATTGGGCCAGGGAAACTATTTGGTGGGAAAGTAGCATTCAATAACATGGGTGGAAGCGCAACGAATGAAGCTGCAATCCGTCTAGCGTATGTATCTCAAAAAAGATCACAAAAACAACAAATTGTAGTGTTCTCACGCGGATACCATGGTAGTTCGTTATCAATGACAGGTGCAACCCAGTATATTCGTATTGCTACTCGATATCGATCCTTCGGGTTAGATCGGTGGGAACGTGCATTTTTCCCGTATTGCTACCGCTGTCCTTGGAATTATAAAAATGGATTAGGTGGTAAGAAAGATAAGAAATGCAAGCTGGAATGTTTAAACTTCTTCCAAAAGTTTGTAGAAGAAACAACTAATCAAGAAGTTGCGGCTGTTTTGCTAGAACCAATGCAAGGTGCGGGAGGTCAGATTCCTGCCCCAATTGAGTGGTTACAAGGCTTACAAGATATTTGTAGAAAAAACAAAATCCAAATAATCTACGATGAGTTCCAAACGGGTTTTGGTAGAACCGGTTATATGTTTGCTACTGATTATTACAATACAACGGGAAAAATTGATGTATCCCCTGATATGATGACGTTAGCTAAAGCAGCAGGAGGAGGATTGCCACTGGGTATTTTACTTGCTTCAAATAAATACAAGCAATTTTCTGAAGCAGAAGAACACAGTACATTCTCTTCAACTCCCGTTCCGATGGCAGCATGCCTTGTGGTATTGGAAATTATGGAAAAGCACAAAATCCCTGAAAATGCACGAAAAATGGGTAAGTTAATCACTAAAAGGGTACTAGAGCTTCAAGAAACCTATCCCCAGATTGGAGATGTGCGAGGACCGGGGCTTTTCATTGGAGTTGAATTAGTAAAGGATCCAAAAACTCGAGAACCCTATACTGAACTAGCTGAAGCCATGAAAAATGAATGCTGGAATCAAGGGATATATTTCCAAGGAATGATGCCAATTATTAAACCATCAGGGGAAATGGTTCGTAATGTCATCAAAATCAAACCACCTTTGATAATTACCGAAGAAGAAGCAGATATCATTTGTGAACGATTTGAAGCAACTTTGAAAACATGTCTAAATGACTTGAACAAAAAATAATAATGGTGATATAATGATCGAAAAAATCAGTCAAATTGGGATTGTAGTTCCAGATATAGAGAAAGCAAAAAAATTTTATGAGGAAACGATGGGTATAACATTTAATGTTTTACCACGAGAACCAGAAACTTGTGAACTTCATGGAAAAGAGACTAAATTTCAGCTTAAAACCGGATTTGCTTTTCTGAGTGGATTACAGCTAGAATTAATTCAAGTGGTTGATGGTTACTCTGCACATTCAGAATTTTTGGAAAAAAATCCCCATGGAGGTATGCACCATGTGGCAATCTATGTTGAAGACTTAGAGAGTGAAGTTGTAAAATTTGTTGACTCAGGTGTGAAGCTGGTTGCTCGTGGGGAATACATGAGAACAAAATGGGCATACTTAGATTCTACTGAACAATCTGGACTATTGCTTGAATTAATTGAGCTTCCAATACGGAAGAAAAAGAAAAAGAAACAAAAGAAAGAAGAATAAATTAACGCTTTACGGTGTGTTTTAGTTGAATTTCTTCCTTTACTTTTTTGAGGGTATCTCCATGCAATGGGAAAAGGAGTAAAAATAGAATCACGATGGCAATTCCCCCAATTGTGAATCCAACCATTAACCATCTAATACCTTGTTGTAGTGCTACACCTTGAATTGCGCTAGGGTTGAGTATATAAGTATCCCAGCCTTGTCCAGCAAATACCAAAGCAATAGCCCCAATACTGAGAATCGTTGAGTATCTATTGATTAGGGCGTTAATTCCATAATAAGCTCCCTCTCTTCTGACTCCAGTACGTACCTCATCTTCGTCTATGATGTTTCCCATTATCACGTCAACAAAAAACATAGCGGAACTTAGCCCAACTCCATTAAAAGCCATGAATATAACTGCCCAGGTGTTGTGAGATAACCCAAACCAGGATCCTCCATTTTGAAGGAATGCAAATGGAATTAATGCAACTATCCATATAGCTTCACCCACGATAAATGCGTTTCTCATTCCAATTTTATTTCCCAACCATCGCATTAATGGGAAGAAAGCACATGCGCTAAGAAATGCCGTTAATAGCATAATTGTTAACATAAAATCCCCTTCTTGGAATCCTAACACAAATTGCCCATACAATGGAATGACAGTTGTTAGTAACTTGAAAACAAACCAATTAAACAAATTTGCAACAATGAACAGAAGAAATGCTTTATTCTTGAAAGTCATTTTCAAGGAATGAAAAACACCCGGATCAGAATCTTTTTGAGTTTTCTCAATGGGATCCTCTTTCATACCATATCGTGAAAACATGAATCCTCCAAGGATGACTAAAACAGCTACTACACCACCTGTAATCCAGTATTTGATCATGAGCTCTTGTCGAACATTGTTGATTAACCATTCTGGGGGGTTTGGTACCACGGTCGTGGGAGCAACTTCACTGCCAATGAAAATAGTTGGAAGAACGAACCCGATTAATACACCTATTATGGTCATAATATTTTTCCACATGTTAGCTCGGCTTCTCTCTTTTTCTGTTTTAAACATTTCAGGAAAGAGTGCGAGTTGATTTGTCGAGAAAATCGTATAAAACAAATCATAGAGCATTATGATTACTAGAAAATAAGTAGTTTTAACCCAATCTGGTTGTGCGTGAAGTCCTGGGAAGAAGAACAAAAAGAAATTGACTAATGCAAATGGAATGGTGATGACTAATACCCAAAACCGTCTTCTACCAAATTTTGATCTTGTTCTATCAGATATCGGACCCATTATGGGATCATTTATTGAATCCCAGATTGCAAACACAAAAAATCCTAATGCCAAAGTTTCAATTTTAATACCTACGACAGAATAGAAGAAGATAAAGATAAGGAATTGAAACATTTGATGACTCATTTGATCCGTCATTGCACCTAGACCAAAAGCAATTGTGGTACCAAGCGAATGACGTTTCGGTTTTACTGAATCTTGTGCCATGATTATTCACTGTAAGTTTTTCACTGATATTCACTGATGATATTTTATATATTAAAAAGGTTTGTTCTCAGAAAGATGAGATTGTCGATCGTTACACTTTGTCTGTAGATGAGAAAAACAGAGTCTGATTATTCATGTTTTTGACCGACAAAATATATATTCCCATATGATACTGTCAATTAATATCGCAATGACACATGTGCATTATGTAGAAAATACATTTTAAAACACAATATCATAGGAAGGAAAAATCATGAAACTCATCACAGTTCACATCCCAGAAGCTTATCTTACGGCAATTAACCAGTTAATAGCAGCGGATGCATATCCTAATCGCAGTGAAGCAATCCGAGTAGCAATTCGAGATTTACTCAAAAAC
>JAEOTN010000503.1 GCA_016839865.1 Promethearchaeota archaeon
ACGCACTCCATTTCAGTTGTACTTTGCGGTAAAACTACCATGTAAAATTAACTTATGAAAGATCTACCTAGGATTTCCTAAATGATCTTCTCTAAATATGCATAAAAACTAAGAAAAAGAAGTTAAATTGCTGATGTATTAAATGAGTTTTTCTAATTCAGCAATTTTCGATTTTACAGTTCCTTCCAATGCTTTGAGTTTTTTCTGTTTTTCTTCAAATTCTTCATTTGAGATAGAACCCATAATATTCTCCATATCCAAATCAATGATATTTTTTGATATTTCTGTCAGTTTTAGCTTTAAATCCAGAATTTGACGTTCGACAACATCTTTTGTATTTCCTTCAGGTGATTCAAATGCTAATTGAGGAGAAGTGATGGGAGGCGGTGGCGGTGTAGGAGTTGTTCGTGTGGGTGTGCTAGCGGGGATTTTAGTTTCAGTAGATGGAGGAACGCTTGTGGGGACTGGAGGGGTGGGCTTTTTCACTTGAGGTTTTCTTATTTTTGGTTTTGGGCTAGCGGATGATGTACTCAAACCCTTAACCATCATGTTCAGTTGTTCTAAATTGCTGTGTGAGGGAGCTTGTGGTTTATTTGTTGCTGGTACGCTAGGTTGAGGAGGTGTAGTGGGGGGTGTCTTTACTGGTTCAGGTGGATTTATATCCTGTACCGAAGTCTGTGGTGGAGGTGGTGGTACGGATTGAGTTTGTGGAGAGGATGATGCTGTTGGTTGAGCTTGTGAAGGAGATGATGTTTGAGGAGCTTCTGGTTCAGTTGGCACAGATTCTCCTTGTATGTTTCTCAGGATATTTTGAATTTTCATAGCTTTCTCTTGAAATTCTTGAGAAACGACATCATCACCTAGAGTTAAACATAAGTCGCTAACATCCATGAATATCTTTATTGCTTGGTTGAAATCTCCACTTTCTAGTGCTTTTTCAGCAGCTTCTACCTTTCTATCTCTATCTATTAACGGTTTTAATAAGGGGGATACCTCTGAAGACATTTCTAATATATCTGCAATGATCGTAATCATTTTGTCACGATTTTTTGGATCTGTTGCGACCATTGAGTAAGTTTTGATATTTAAGATTCTTTCTAAGTCAGCTAATGGGAGAGCATCTGGAAGATCTTGCTTATTTCCAATCACCGCTTGATGAGCGTTGGGAGATTCCTTCTTAATTAATTCTATGAAGTACTTACTTTTTTCGACGTTTTCCAGAGTAGAATCTGTGATAATAAGAACTGCATCCGAACCATGCACGAAATTGTTCCAAAGGAAAGAGAATTGTTCTTGTCCAGCGAAATCCCATAAGTGAAAATGAAGATTACCAATTTTTATCGTAGCAATATCCCCTGTTATTGTGGGAATATGCTTGGTAGGAATTTCTTCCGCTCGAATTAAACGTGTTATCGTAGTTTTCCCCACACCGCTAAATCCAACAAGACTAATTTTAGGTCTTAGATTTTTATGAATAGTTTCAACGGTTGGATCAAAAACTGCGAAAGTTTTTGCATCGATACTATGACCGAGAACTCCAGAAAACATTGACATGAATTCCTTTTTACATCGAGTTATTTCTTTTTCTATACTCTCAAATTTATCCGACAAGTCTGAAACAAACAAGAATAAGATTTGCTGACTCGAAATTGGTAAATAGGTTATTCGGTATTTGAAAAAATCGTGATATTTCACTTCTTCTACAGGATACTTGAATGCTTCCTTCATTATATTTCGAAGAACACCGTTAAATGAATCTTCATCAAGACTTTTACCATAATTCTGGTCGTAAATATTCTCTCCTTGTATGTAAATCTTCACTGCTCGCAACATCGGTTGTAAAAACTCCATGTACTTATAATTAATGAATGGACGGCATTATCGCTAGTACTATAAAAAACATAGTTATCTCAATCGTAAATACCTATGTAGGAATAATTCATAGATAGGGCTGAAAAGTGAACTTAAAGGTTGTTAATATGCTTGATAATATCTGTAAAGATTGCGTATTTACCCTCATACCGTAGAGTACCATTATCAATATCTTTTTCAATTTTGACAATTTCTTCAGAGATATCAAATTCTTTGAAGTCTTTTATTTCAACAGATGAAGATTTTTTGTCAATCATTTCAAGAACTCTGGTGATATTTGGCAAAAATTCAGATAAATTGACTTGTTCAGGTATTTTTGTCATGATAAACAATTGTTCCCCATATGTGAATACAAAATTCGTGCCTGAAATGGTCAATACCAAGGAATTAATTTCCTTAGAATTCAGTTCCATTGCAACCCGTGAACGAGCATTAATGAAATCCAGTAATGTAGTGGAAAGTACTGTATCTTTTTTGAATTCCTTGATACTAGAACTTAATATGAATCCATATTTATCGACAATTGCGACATCAGTGTTCAATGTGGCTTTTAGTTCCTTTCCAATGTTATCAAAATTAATGCTCATTTTCCCTATTGAAAGTAAGGATAAAGTCTCCTTATAATTTTGTTACGCTGAAAATACTAGTTCGGGTATCTTTCCTACTTTCGCTACTTTATCCCCACATGTAATGAATACACCATAAATAGATTCCAAAGATTCTGCAATTTCGATAGCTTTTGAGAAAATGCACTCATTACCTTTCCGCGAAATGCAATTGGCAATTCGAGTTGCAGCAGCATCCGCTATTCCTGCTGACGGGGCGAAAACCGTGACAGTGTCTGCTTTACCTAGACTAGTAGCATGTCCAAATGTTCCTGAACTTGTTCCAATTCCTATAGGTGGACTCCCTCCCTTGAATAAGAATCCAATTGAATCTTTTACTGTGGTAGTTTGCGAATATAGACCAATATGGATGTCTTCCTCAGAGTGAATCATGATTTCTCCACCGTTTTCTACAACCGCAATTTTCGCTCCTGCTTCTATCATCTTCTTGCACATATTATCTGCCAACACTCCCGCGACAGATGCCATTGGTCCTACATCTGCAATTATTGCTGCATTTTGCATTCGGATAATGAAGTCTGAAGAACTTTTAGTAAAATAGGGGGAAAAAGTTGTTTTAAACTCTGGATATTTAGTGATAGTATCTTCCAAAATTTTTCGTTCTTCCTTTAAACACTCAATCGCGATGGGAATATATCTCGCAGAATCAGTTATG
>JAEOTN010000504.1 GCA_016839865.1 Promethearchaeota archaeon
ACTGGAGTGCAAACCAATGATGGAGATGCTTGGGAGATATATAGAGACCTCAATGCTGAAGGAAAGTTACCAATTCGAGTTTCTTTAACTCCCTATCATAGAGAATTGGATGAAGGAAAACTTCCTTCCCCCAAGACTCGAATAGGGAGACTATCCTGTGATCGAGTCAAGCTACTTGTAGATGGATCTTTAGGAGCACACACTGCTGCCCTTAGAGAACCATATGCGGATTCAGATACTCGAGGGATTTCAATATATAATCAGGAGGAAATGAATGAAAAAGTTAAGTATGCCAATGATCGAGGATTTAGACTAGAAGTTCATGTAATCGGTGACTTAGCTGCTGATATAGCGATAAATGCTTTCAAATATGCTGGTTTGAATAAAGAGAATAAACCGGTCCTAACTCATTGTCAGGTATTAGCAGCGGATTTACTTCCAAAAATGAAAGAAATGGGAATTATTGCTAATATCCAACCTCCTTTTGTTACTACAGATAGTCAATGGGTTGAAAAAAGACTAGGGAAAACAGAACGATTAGAATTCTCATATGCTTGGAAAAAAATTATTGAATATGGTATACCTGTTTCTGGTGGATCCGATGCCCCAATTGAGGACCCAAATCCGTTACTTGGGATATATGCAGCTATGTTTCGAAAGGACGCAAATGATAAGGTATGGCTCCCAGAAGAAGTATTAAGTTTTGAAGAAGCAATGCACTTATACACGTACGGGGCTGCTTTTGCAGATAATACGGAGGGATATTTAGGTAAGTTAGCCCCTAATTATAAAGCAGATTTTATTGTTCTTGATAAAGATATTCTGCACAATTTCGAGCAAGTACCACAAACAAAGGTCGAGCAGGTTTGGGTTGATGGTAAACGAGAACTCTAGAAATTACTCATAGATATAAAGTTTGAACCTTTAATACCGGTTTGAAACCTATTGAGTTATAAAGTTGGTAGGCATGGTGATTCTCGACCGTGACCCAAAGTTTCATCGATTCATACTGATGCTCTTCAGCCTTTGCAATAACCCATGAAAGAAGCTTCCGGCCAAAACCTAGATTTTGTGATATTCTAGAGACACCTATTATTATGATAAATGGCAGTCCTTCAGATATTGTTGTCATCACTCCAGCAATTATGTCATTATTAGCATCTAGAACCACTGCAGAGAGATCTTTTTGGAATTCTCCAAAATTACCACGAATTATTGATTGAATAGCTGAATAAGCAATTTCTTTTCCAAACATCCCAATTTTCTCATCAATGCTACCTTGATAGGCATCAATAAACATGTTGGTAATTTGTTTAAAATCAGTAACTCGATATGTTCTTATGTTCAAATCTTGGAAATCTTGAACATTGTTTTTTGCATTTAGATTCAGATAGAGTTTCTCTCTTGAAAATTCACACTTGAAGCCAATCTTCTTTGCGTAATCATAATAATCGGTGTGTAAAGTAGCTTCGATTCGATTGGAATTCCAAGGTGACATATCTGAGACCATCAATTGTAATATAGTTATTTTCTCCTCATCACTTAGTGTTTCTATTAAACCCAATGCATAGAAGGTAGACCGATATATTTTTACTACGCCGACTGGTTCTTCTTCTCTCAAAATCCAACAATTATCGATGTGAAATTGTGATTGAATGTGATCAAGTTCTTTTGAAATTGATTTTTTGTCATATTCCTTAACTAGTTCCATTGTCATTGTGGCAAATTTGATCATTTCCGGTCTAGCTCTCTTGATTAACTCAATTCTAAATCTGCTAGCGATCATTATTACCAAGCAATTGTAAAATTACAATTCTCAATTTGGTTAGATTTTATATTTAATTATCTTTTGCGTACAAAAACATAGGTAAAGTTGAGTATTTCTTTTTAAACTAATTATTAGGAATGCTATTCTAAAACGTGAATGTTCTTCTTTTTACATATATCTTTGAAGATTTTTGGCCAAACACTAACCTCAACTTCACCTAGATGTGCCTTTTTCAGTATAGACATATATGTCCGTGACTGTCCAATTCCTCCGCCAATACTTAAAGGTATCACATTATTTACAATTGCTTGATGGTATGGAAAGTCCAAGAAATCCAATTGATTGGTAGCCTCTAATTGTTGCTTCAAAGTTTCTGGAGTCACCCGAATTCCCATTGATGTTAATTCATGACGTCTTTTTGTCACGTGATTCCAAACGAGTATATCTCCATTCAAACCATGCATTAGTTGACCATCTTTTGTTATTGTTGGTGTGATCCAATCATCGTAATCAGCTGCTCGCATTTCATGGGGATAACCATCCTTTAAGGTCCATCCAATACCATAAATAAAGATTGCTGGATACTCTTGTAGTATTTTTGTTTCACGTTGTTTTCTGGGTAGGTCGGGAAATTTATCCAATATCTCTTCTGCGTGGAGAAAAGTTATTTCTTCTGGTAGATTAGGATATTTATCGGTTTTTAATTGTGGAAAAATTGTTTGAATATGTTTTTCCGCTCCTACTAAAACTTTCCAAATTTTTTTTACAACATCAGTAAGGAATTCTAAATTCCTTTGATCTTTTGTCATCACTCGTTCCCAGTCCCATTGGGTCACATAAGACGAATGATCATGATCGAGGAAGTAATCTTTGCGAACTGCCTTCATGTCTGTGTATAATCCCTCTCCTATGTCCATTCCGAATTGCTTTAACGCCATCCTTTTCCATTTTGTTGCTGCTTGAACAACTTGGGCATCAACGGGATTTTTACCATGATCATTTGATATATGAAAGTCAACCGGGGTACGTGATCCATCTCTATCTAAGAAATCATTTACTCCGCTCTGTACATCAACGATTAGAGGAACTTCAACGCGAATAAGATTTAGTTCTTTGCATAAATTCTCTTCTATATAATTCTTGACGTGAGTGATGGCAATTTGTGTTTCTTTCGGTGTTAGGATTGACTTGTAGTCACTTGGTAAGATTTTCTCTACATCTTCATAGTTCCCAATACCTGGTCCTGCTAGGTCGGCTTCTTTGTCTGACATGTTATCCACTCATTTTTTCTTGAAAGCTAATCGGGGATTTTGATTGCACGTATTTATTTTTTATACTTAATACAGCTTAGTTCACAATATTATGGGGAAAAATAAACAATTTATGGCAATTTTTCTTAAAATGGTGAAATAAGGTGTTAAAAGTTATAAGTAACTGGAAATGAAGTTTAAAGTAAACAAATTCGATTTTTCGAATCTAAGAAAATAATGAGGAAAAAACTAAAAATAGTCAGTAGTTGTACAAGAAATTACTAAAGAAATCTTTGTAGTTATCATATGTTGAAGAAAAAAATCAAAATATTTGGTATTGGTGGAACGATTGCAAGTGTTTTTACCGATCAAGGATTTAAACCAGAATTAAGTATTGAAAAATTGTTATCGTTTATTCCTCGAGTATCTGAAAAGTATGAGGTTGAGTTTGAACAGATGTTAAATGTAGATTCTTCAAATTTACAACCAGAAGACTGGGAAAAGATTGCTAAAGTAATTATTGCCGATGTTAATGATATTTCAGTGATGGGCATAGTTGTTACTCATGGAACAGATACTCTTGCGTATACTGCCAGTGCAATTGCATTTTTAATAAAAAACATAACAAAGCCGATTGTTTTTACAGGTTCACAAATACCTTTATCTGAATTTGGTTCAGATGGTTACAGGAATATTATTGATTCAATTCGAGTTGCTGCTGAAACAGATTTAGCTGAATCAATGATTGTGTTCAATTCAAGAGCGTATAGGGCTTGTCGAGCCGTAAAATTGAGAGAGTATGATCTGTCAGCATTTGAAACTGTTAATTCTTTTCCAAGTGCAGAAATAAATAGAAGAATAGACATTATTGATCCCTATGTCAAACGACGCACTAAAGGCATCGCAATCTATGATGGAGGATTGGACCCCAATATCGCTTTACTTCAAGCATTTCCGGGATTAAAACCGGAAATGATCGAGAAACTCCCTCAAATAGGCTATAAAGCCGCAATTATAGAAGGTTATGGAGCTGGAAATCTCCCC
>JAEOTN010000505.1 GCA_016839865.1 Promethearchaeota archaeon
AAAGGCTAAAGAGATGAAAAGAAAGGCCAAAGAAAAACGTTGTTTGATTGTTGAAAGTAATGAAGCAACAGCATCTGAATATCGGGAATATTTGGAACATTTGGATTACTCAATTCAGTCTACCACACACCATAAAGAAGCCTTAAAAATACTTAACTCATGGAAACCTCATGTGATTCTTGTCCATTTCAGGCTGGATGTAGATCGAAGTGTTAATCTTATTAAAGAAATCTCTAAAACAGATCCGACAGTAAGTACTATATATATCACATGTGATAACAAAATTGAAACCTTTGTTAAAGCTATGAAAGCCGGTGCATTCTGGGCTCTTGATAAACCAGCGGTGCCTAATAAATTTGAAATTATCATAGAACGAGCTTTGGAGGACAGTGTTCTAAAGAAAGATTTATTTTTGTCAAAGTCTTATGTTTTTGTTCTCATGCCCTTTGATAAAAAATTTGACCAAATCTATCAACTTGGCATTAAAGAGCCGTTAAACGAAATTGGATTGAATTGCGAACGTGCTGATGAAGCCCAGATTGTTGGTGGTATTATGGAGCAAGTTTATAATAAAATTAAAAATGCTCGATTCATCGTGGCAGATATGACCGGAGGGAACCCGAATGTTTTCTATGAAGTAGGGTATGCACATGCAAGTGGAAAAGATGTAATCCTACTGAGACAAAAAAAAGGGAAGAAGCCTTTTGATCTAATAGGATACAGCCATATTGAATACAAGGTGGATGATATTTTAGATTTAAGAAAAAATCTCCTAAAAAAAGTTAAGACTCTTCTTCAAAATCGAAATCACTATGATTCTTAGATTTCCTTGAAGTGAAACACAATCGAAATTACAATAGATTCCAGTTTCTCGTTTTTTTAATTTCCTCATTAATCAATCTGATAAGTTTTTTTTCATTTTCACCCGTTATTGGTTTATCAACCCATCCTCCTGTTGTTATCTTTGCCTCTTTTACTCTTTGCTGATATACTTCATTATCTGCAAATGCAGTTATAAAAATGACGGGGATTTGAGGATGTTCCCGTTGAATTTCACGAACTGCTTCAATTCCATCAATATCTCCTGGCATAAAAATATCCATTAGAATAACGTCAATACCTTCACCGGTACGAGAGATTTCTCTTAGAGCAGCCTTTCCAGAAGTAGCAAGAGACACATCATATCCATACAACTCAAGCAATTCACTTAGTGCTTGCCCAGCTGCAACTTCATCTTCCACAATAAGAAGTTTTGGAGTTTTCAATTTTTGTGATTCTAATGTGTCAATTCGTTGCTCCGTTGTAGATTGGCTCCTTTTATCTCTTAGTTTTAAAGGTAATTGAATCGAAAATGTTGCCCCTTTTCCATGATTAGAATTTACAGTAATTTTACCCTGATGGATGTCTTCAACAATTAATTTGCTGATATATAACCCCAAGCCCACGCCATCTGGTTTTGTTGTGAAAAATGGTTTGAATATTTCGGGAAAAATTTTAGATTCAATGCCTTTTCCGTAATCTGTAATTCTTATCTCAGCAATGGATTCATTACATTTCGTTTCCACCAACAGTCGACTTTCTGGCTCTGAAGCATCAATTGCATTCAGAATCAGATTAATTATGACTTGTTCAATTCGATCTTTATCTATATTTACAATACTCCCCGAAAACTCTTTTTTATCTGCCATTTCAGGAACACTTAAAGAAAAGTCCAACTTTTGAACGAGTTTTATATTTTTCTTTTCAAATGCATTCTCCAATAGTTCTAGTGCACTAATAACCACTTCGTTAAGATATACATCGGTTTTGTGTGCAGTTAGACGCTGGCCAAATTTCTGGAGTTGTAGTGAAAGGTTGTAAGAGCGCGTAACTTCTTTTTCCACCTTTCTTATTTTTTTTATATACTCTTCCTTAGACTTAATACCCCGCTCAATTGCAATCCTTTTACCGATATTTCTTACAGTCATAACAATTGTATTTAATGAATTTTTAACTTCATGTACAAATCCTGTGGCGAGTTGACCAGCCGCTACAGCTTTAGCTGAAGTGAATAAAGCTTCGCTTGTTTTTTCCCTTTCTTCCATTAAACGAGCCCTATTAATTGCAACTGCT
>JAEOTN010000506.1 GCA_016839865.1 Promethearchaeota archaeon
ATATTTCCCAATTTGGTTGCATAGTTGCGTAATTCCATTATGACGCCAGTTGGTTGGATATCACGCGGACATCTCTCCCAGCATGCAAAACATGTAGTACATAACCAAATATCTGGATCTTTTAGTACTGATTTATCACCTAAAGCTACCTTTCTAATAATATTTCGAGTCTTTAAAGCGGTCCACTTTCCCGATTCGCATGAAGCTGTGCATGTACCGCACTGGATGCATGAGAAAATCTTGGACTTCCGCTCAATATCTTCAAATAGATTTGGATCAAAATCTTCCTCTTCTTTAAATTTCCTATGTATTCCTTCTGATTCTGAATCAGACATAATTTCACCATTAGTTTATGTAAATGTAAAAAAATAACAAAAAAAATTGTTGATTGTATTACAATGAAACGATTCGAGCGCCTTCTGCCATCTCTAAGAAGGATGCTGCACCAACAGGCTCTTCCACAAATTCCCACATCTGCTCTTTCTTAATACCCATTAATGACATGGTCATTTCGCATGGGAAGAGTTTCATCTTTCCATCTTCGATAGCATCCTTGATCATACCCCAAGGATCTTCAATTCCGTACTTCTTCATCTTAGCTTTGAACATTCCTGCTGCCATCCTCTTCATTGGGAAAGGCATACCTGAAACTTTTGGTCTAAAACTCTTTTTTAACAGATTTAAACCAAAGAATGTAAAGAAGAAGTGCATTTCAGTTTCTAAAGCTGCTCCTGTTGTTCCAAGGATCATTTGCATCATCATTTTTTCAAATGAATCTTCGCCTACTATAAAACATACTTTTTGCATGGTTTTTCACTTATATTTTTGATTGTTTTTCGATTTCCACTAAGGAAATTACTTTATTTTTTTTTAAAAAAATTTAATTTACATCCAAGAGACGATTTTGTTACTTTCATCCATGATATCTACGAGTTTCCCGTAATCTATCAACTCTAATCTTGGAATTAAGCTTTCTCCATTAAATCCACGAGCTTCTAAGTCTTCTTTCAAGACAAGGATCCGCAATCGAATAGGAGGTTCAACACCAATTACATTTCCCAAGTTTTTCAACTGGGATGCGAATTCTAAGATCTCCTTAAGGGAATTAGGAGTGGTTACTTTGCTGCTTGCTCCAATAACGGCATCATGAAGTAACACGATACTCACTTTGATTTCTTTTGTGAGTTGATTTTTCACTAAAGGAATCAATTGCTCAAATTGCTTGGTTCCGAGTAAGCTATATCCGAATAAATATACTATATCTGACATGTTCATCGATCTCCTAAAACCTAAAGGTTGTCTCCGCTGTTTGTATCATTTCTGATACATTCGCTTGATTGACAATTTTCAATAATTCGTATTCCACCAAATCATCCTTAGATAATCCTCGTGTGTTCAAATCCTCTTCAACCACACATAACTCTAAGTCTGAAAGCTCTGCCATCTCAAGGTGTTCACTCAAGGAATCCATTCCAACTTTAGTCGGATCAATAGTTTTCCTTAATGTTAACACAGCGTCTCCTCGAAATACGATCTTACACGAAATATCTTCTCCTAGTCCCATGAATCCCGAACCTAAGCGAATTGCTTCGATCGAGGAATTCTTACCAATTGGGCTTGAATCTGTTACAATTATCACTGATTTGACCATACTTTATGCACCAGCTCCAAAGACAATTAATTTGTCTGAATCACCTGTCCAGTTGGAAAGGTCTCCTAATCCTTGTTCTTCTCCACCATCAATGAATGTCTCAGATTTGACTCCAGCTAATCCGACCCAAGTAGTGCACCCAGCTACTGGAATATTATGTTCCTTAACAAATTCGCTAAGTTTCTGTGGAAGATTTCGCAGGCTTCTACCTGTTTCGATGTCTTTTTTAATATTGTAGACACCAGATCCATAGAGAAATATCCCTGTAATTGTGTTACCTTTTTCTATGACTGCTTTAGCCAAATTAAGCAAAGAATCCATTGCCTCGTACTTATAAGGTTCTGTGCATATCATAAGTGTGTAACTTGTCATTTCTCATTCTTTCCTGAGGTTGTGTTTATGCTTTTTTGATGATAAAGCGGATTTCTGCATCCGATTCATTGGTTTCTACAAGTTCATTCCCAGTCGTGTTTACCATTGCGGGAATATCTTTGAGTGCACCTTTATCATCTACGATCAATTCTAGTGTTTGTCCACTACTCATTTTCTTAAGTTCTTTCTTAGTTAAGAGAATAGGCATTGGGCATTTTTTTCCTAGAGCGTTCAATGTTACATCTGCCATAATTTTCACATTTTGTAGTGATTTTAACTATAGTTTCGTCGATCTATACCACAAAAAACTAAAGCTAATTGATCTAAAAATAGTTAGATCGATATTTAAAGGATTTTTCACTGAATTATAAAGAAATAATAGCAAATTTAACTATACGATATATAAAGAAAATAGTGAAAAAAACATATTTATATACAACTTTCTATTCAATGAGTACGGTTTGAAAAAATGAAATCACAAAAAGGTCTAAAGCTACTTGATGAGACGGACAAGCACATCTTAAAAATCCTACAAGACGATGGTAAAGCTACAGTAGCAGAAATTTCCTCTATTCTTTCAAAACATCACAGTGTTAAACTGAGTAACACTGCTATTCGTGCACGGATTAATAAACTTGAGGATGGAGTAGATAAGGATCCTTTAATCAAAAAATATATGGCAGTATTAGATTGCCACCAATTAGGATATCAAGAAATGCTTATAGCCTCTTTACGGATTAAAGCAACCCAAACAATGGAAGAAATTCGAGAAGAAGTAAAAGATATTGAACAGATTAATTCGGCTTATTTAACATCGGGGGAATTTCCTCTAATTATTATGGCTAAATGTCTAAATCATGACGACTCTCTACACCTTGTTGAGAAACTCCGTAAATTCGAATGGGTTCAAGAGGTCAAAACACAGATAGTAATGGATTGCATTAAAGAAGATCCAGCAGTATTAATTCCCAAGCAATGATAAGACAATTAATTCTAGTTTTTTTTATACAAGAGATTAGATAAGGATAAACATCTAACCTTAAACCGTTCATCAAAATGAGAAAAATCCAAACAAAATCAGGAATAATTTCACTTTTATCTCTATCATTATTATTTATCTTTACCGTTTGGTTTTCCCCGAATGCGATTGTTGACCAAATTCAAGCCCTATGGGATTTATCAGAGCTGGATTTGGCGTTATTTAGTATGATACTTATTTTTGGATTCGTCGCTGGAGGAATAGTCTTTAGTATTTTCAATCTATCAGATATCATGAAAACGGAGTATTTTCTATGCATTAATGGTTTGTTGGCAGCGGTTTCAAACTTTTTTGCAGTTTTTTCTCCTGGATTTCCACTATTTCTTACCTTTAGGTTTTTTACGGGATTCTTTATTGCAGGTGTGTATCCAACCGCAATGAAATTAATAGCTTCATGGTTTAATGAGAATAGGGGATATGCAGTGGGAATCCTACTCGGTGCTTTAGCTCTCGGATCCGGTTTACCATATGTTTTCAATATATTCGGTGCAGGACCAAATTGGCGGTTATTGATGAGTTTTTCCTCCATCTTTGCTTTATTAGGAAGTTTGATTGTGTTTTTCTTTCTAATTGAAGGTCCTCACATATCAAAAGGAGCTAAATTCACAATATCAAACCTGAAAAAAGCATGGTCAAAGAAAGCTGTAAGACTAACCAATTATGCTTATTTTGGACATCAATGGGAAGTGTATGCTTTCTGGGTCTGGATTCCTGCTTATTTGACACATGTTTATGGAAATGTGTATCCTACTGGAGATTCTAGATTTCCAGTATCAATTATCACCTTCCTTTTATTCATGGCAGGTGCTATTGGAAATGTCATTGGAGGTAAAATCGCTGATAAGATTGGAAAAAGAAATTTCAACATCATCATGCTTGCTATGAGTGGTTCTAGTTCAATTTTTATAGGATTTTTTTCAAATAATTTCATTTTATCAGTATTAATAGCATTTCTGTGGGGATTTACAATTGTTCCTGATTCTGCACAATATTCAGCATTGATTTCGGAACTCACTGATCAGCAACTAGTTGGAACCGCTCTAACTATGCAAACTGCTATTGGATTTGCTGTAACTGCCATCCCAATTCAATTAATCCCAATTTTTGTAAATTTGGTGTCGTGGTCCTATGGTTTTACAATATTAACAATTGGACCAATAATTGGAATTATAACATTAGCTATGATGAAAAAAAATGATCTACTTCATCAAAAAACTTAGACTTCTCTCTGTAAACCGAGATTACTATTTGTATTTGTGGATTGTGAACTGCTCAATGACGTTTCCATTGAGTGCATATGCGGTGAATGACGCTGTTCCTGCTTCACCATCCACTTCAACTAAATAATAATGATAAATTCGGTCCGCATATACAGTTTTTCCATAAAATCCCATACCATATTCATCAGACCAGTTCCCATATTCGGGCTCTCGTAAACTTGCACCAGAGGCTCCAGAAATGATGTAGGTTACATTTCTCCCAACTATGGGATCACCACTCCATGTGATATTTTGGTGAGCAAGTAGATGATTATGCCCATTAAACACCGCATCCACTCCTCCATAGTGAAACATGGGGCATTCTAGCTGAATAATATCAGGATTATCATCTCCTGAATAAGTATCTCCACCCGTTCGATTGTCAAAAGGTGGTCTATGGAATGAAACAAATGTGAAATCATAACTCGAATTTCCAACAGCGAGTTGATTATTTAACCAATTTAGGTAAACAGATTCATTCCGTCCAGCATGGGGATATCCTATCATTATGTAATACGCATTAGCGAATCCGAATGCATAACTAGTTTCATTAAGCGAGGACATGACATTTGGAATTTCAATGTTAGGAAACTCTTGAATATCCAATGCTGGTTGGTTTTCTGTACTATTCCAAGACTCTCCCGTATTCCATTCATGATTTCCTGATGCTACAAAATAGGGAACTGATTTAGCTAAATCATGGATCGCATGGAAGTGTAAATTCCATTGCTCCACATCATCGTGTGACTGAGATGTATCTCCCGTATTCAATACAAATGAGATATCAAGGGGATCATGGTTACTGAGTATTTGTTTAACAAGTGGGATATGCTGATTAGCAATTACTAAGTCCTCTTCTCGGGAGTCTCCGTAGATAATGAAGCGATACGTTCCATTTGTAAAATCTGGAGCGGTCTTAAATGGTGTTACTTCAGGTGAAAAAGCCGGAATTCGGTAATAATACACTGTATTTGGTTGCAAATTGGTTATTGTAGTTGAATAATGATAATATCCATCTTCACGTATATCTGCTCTCAGAAAAGTCGAGTTTAATGTAAGAATTGATGGATTAATCCCAATTTCAGCATCATAAGAAGATTCGATCTTCGATTCAAAAGTTATTGTCATCGATGTTTTGGGGTCGTGTGTCCATGATAGATATGGACCCCTTTCTTCTGGAGCTGGAGGTATCCCAAAATAGATAAATCCTCCTAAAACTATAAATAAAAATATTGGGGCAAAGACTTGAGACAAAACTGTTGATGTTCTTGTGAAATTTTTCTTAATATAAATGAAGATAAACATTCCAGCGCCGAAGAGAGAAACTATGCAAAATCCAATAAACACGCAGATATAAAAGATTTCAAGATCGGTGAATATCTCGACGATATAGTCATTTAACCCTAAAAATACGGCAATCGGGGATAAAATCATTAGTATTGCTGTGAAGATGAAGATTTTTTGAGCAGTGATATCTGATTTCGACATCATTATGAACCTTATAATATAAATTGAAAAACTTATCTCATAAGGATTAAAATCACGAAAAATCTTACTGGATATGCATAAATCAAATCGATATTCTTATTTTATTTAACTTATCTGGTAATATTTCCTACCAAATAAAACATGAAGGCATATAGTGTAATAATGGATGTATAATTCATGGAAAAGTTACCTGCGATTTTTGCTGGGCATGGTTCACCATTCAATTTATTCAACCAAAATCCATTTACTGATTCCTTGAAGAAATACGGAAAGCATTTCTTTCAAAAATATCATCCAAACGCAATTGTAGTTATATCAGCACATTGGTTAACGAATGGAACTTTCATTACAGCAGAGGCAAATCCTAAGATGGTCTATGACTACTATGGTTTTCCGCAAAAATTCTACGATTATACATATCCTGCAAAGGGTTCTCCGGAGATTTCAAGCAAAATTTCTAACTTTCTTGCTGAAATTATTGGTACATCATTGGATTGGGGAATAGATCATGCGGCAACTATCGTACTTCAGAATATACATCCCGAGGGCAAAATTCCTGTTATTGAGTTGAGCTTGGACATTAAGCAACCATTAGACTATCATTACAAACTAGGGAAAAAACTCGCTCCCCTTCGGAAAGAAGGGATTCTGTTTATAGGAAGTGGGAATTTGATTCATACTTTTAAAGAAGCTAAGCATAACTCAAATGATTCACCTTTTTCATGGGCAGAGCAATTAGATACAATTCAAAAAAAGGCAATTGAAACTGATAATCTTGAAATCCTCTTAAATCATGAAAATTCATCACTAAATAAACGCGGATTTCAAACTCTTGACCATTATATTCCTATGTTGTATATTCTTAGTATGAAACTTCCTCATGAACAGATTCGGTATATTTATGAAGGAATCCAACACGGTTCAGTATCACATCGGTCCTTTGAGATTGTTGGATGAATTTTTGATAAGATCTATCTAACTTCAATTGCATTCTCATAACCATCCCTTTTTTTATTGAACTCACACAACCTAAAATTATGTCAGAAAACTATCTATCAAAAATTCTGGAATTAGATAAATTCGTAGAATATAATGATGGCGCTGTTGTTAGCAAAACTCTCATCAAAAAAGGAGCAGGGACAGTTACACTTTTTGCCTTTGATAAGGATCAGGCACTTAGCACCCATTCCGCACCATTTGATGCATTAGTCCAAGTTCTCGACGGGGAAGTTGAGATTGAAATCTCTGGAACGAAACATAATTTAAACCGCGGACAATCGATAATCATGCCAGCAAATGAACCGCATGGACTCAAAGCAACCTCCAAATTCAAAATGATGCTTGTAATGATTAAATCTCAATCTTAGGCTCTTGTTAAATTTAATTTAACCTAAATCAACGGATTCTCAAACCAGACTACTGCGATGAACACAAATCCAAATGTATGGAATTCCTCGCAATTTGCGACGATATCAAGATCTCCATCACGGTCTACATCTCTGAAAACACACATATCCCATTTCTCACCGTTGTATTTCCCTCCAACACCAAAAAATCCATCACTCCATTTAATCATATTCCATTCGAATGTTGCGATTTCAGGATCTGTAGAACTCATTTCCATCCAATACACAGCTCCTTTGCTACGTGGGTAATAACCATTCTTATGCATTAACATACCCAAGATGTCGGGATTGGTATCGTTGTTGATATCTCCGATCTTAATTGGTCTACATCTCCATTGAAGATGATCAGGCTTTGGTGTTTTTACGAGTTCCCATGGATCTG
>JAEOTN010000507.1 GCA_016839865.1 Promethearchaeota archaeon
CAATAATCATTATTAATAATCTTTGTAAAGATTTTGTGTCCTTTAACCACTAAACGTTCGATTATTGACGGAAATTGCATGTCTAAGAATCCCTCCTCACGAGAAAGTTCTTGTATTGTTTCTTAAAGGATTCTAGCTCCATCTTGTCTTAATCGGGCGATTCAAGCAAATTCATATACTGATAGAGAATTGGTGAGAATATCTTTCCCAATTTCTACGACTAAATTATTTTCAACTATCACTCGTTCCGCTTCAGAATCTAAATCGGTAGGAGAAATTGCTAAGGAAAAGTCATTCTTATCATCCAACAACGAGTGAATTATCTCAGGATCAAAAAGAATGTCTGCATACAGAACAAAGAGTGGGGAGTCCATCTCTGTTCTTGCAAATGAAAGACTGGCTAAAATACTCGAAACATTATAAAAGGGGTTAAATATGCATCGCACATCTTCACTGAAAGCTTCTTGAATCTTATGGTCTTGAAATCCCGTAACCACTATGATATCATGAATTCCATATTGTTTTAGAAAATTAATTATACGTTGAAGTATAGGTTGTCCCCCAATTGGAACTAAAGGTTTTGGTAGATCCTGAGAATATGGATACAGCCTAATAGATTTTCCCGCAGCTAAAATAATGGCCTTAATTCCGCTCGTTTGATAGGTTGGGTTGTCTTTCAAAAAATTAGTAATGAACTTTGGATCTTCTGCTTCTTCCCTCGATAACCGTGTAATAATTTCTTGCTGTACAGAATTCCTTATTCGGTAGCTTCTTACTAAATAATAATATGTTTTCGATCCAGAAGCAACTTTCTTGATAAAAACCACATTCTCACATCATTTTTCCTACAAATCTGTGTGAAATATCAGCAATATTTTAATATATTGCCTACAAACGGGAGGAAAAACGCGAGTATTTTCCACATTGGAAAATAAAAAGTACAAGAAGGCATTATATGAAGTCAATAATTCTAGCTGCGGGACCAAGTTCTCGCTTACGCCCCTTGACTCTTGAAACACCTAAAACGCTGTTGGAAATTGAGGGAAAAACCATACTTGAGCGAATTATGGATGCTCAAAGAGCTTGTGGAATTGAAGAGTTTGCAATTGTTAGGGGTTATAAAAAAGAACAGTTTAATGACCCTAATGTCACCTATTTTGACAATGATAGATGTTGGGAAACAAATATTCTCTATTCGCTAATGTTAGCAGAAGAATTTATGGATGACGGGTTTATTGTATCTTATTGCGATATTCTCTATACGAGTGATGTAGTACAAAAGCTACTAGATTCTCCCCACGATATATCGATCATAGTCGATACAGCTTGGCGAGAACGCTATGAAGGGCGAACAGATCATCCAACCGATGAAGCAGAATTAGCTGTGGTAGAAAATGGTATCGTAAAACATCTATCCAAATTCTTTAACCCTGACATGGCGTATGGAGAGTCGATTGGATTGAAAAAATTAACGAAGAAAGGTGCAGAAATTCTTCGAAGGAACTATCATCGAATGATGGAGAATAAATGGACTAAGTATACGGGAAGATTTCATGATGCAACCCAGGTAGAATTTGCTTATCTAACGGATATGATTCTTGAATTAATATTGAGAGGGTATCCTGTCCATTCAGTGGATATTCAGAATCAATGGGTGGAAATGGATACGGTCCAAGATTTCGAATATGCTAAAGAGATGATCAAAAAAGGACTTTTATGAACATAGAGGTATGAAGTGATTAGAATGAGTGAAACAGAACAAATGTGGAAGCAATGGCGAACGAGGATATTCATCACCGTCTGGGTAACGTATTTAACATATTATCTTGGACGAGTGAACTTTTCGATTGCCAAAAAGTCGATGGAGATAGAATTTCCAGTTTTTGATACCAATACATTAGGATTAATTGGAACTTTGTTCTTCATCATGTATGCTGGAGGACAATTTGTAAATGGCGCCCTAGGAGATAAATTTGGAGCAAGAAAGCTTGTTTCTTTTGGATTAATAGTATCTGCTGCAATAAATTTGCTGATGGGTTTCAGTAATGGCCTTGTTTATATGGTGATGATATTATGGGGTATGAATGGGTTCTTCCAAGCGATGGGATGGGCCCCGTCAGTAAAAACGGTAGCAAATTGGTACCCAGCTAAAGAAAGAGGCAGATGGTCAAGTCGACTAGGAACCTCCTATCAAGTCGGAGGAGCAGCTTCCTGGATATTAGCGACGTTTATAATTGCTACGTTAGAATTAGACTGGAGATTCGCATTCTGGGTAGCTGGAGTAATAATGTTAGTCTCAGGAGTCCATATGTATCTTCGTGTAAGAAATGCTCCAGAAGAAGTCGGTTTACCAACGATTGAAGAGGAGAATGAAGGTAAAAGTGCAGTTACAGATGCAAGGACTGACACTCATTTAGGATTTGAGTACACACTGGGTTCAATTGTTCGAAATCGAACGGTATGGTTTGCATCCTTAGGGCTATTCTGTCTTAATATCGTGAGATATGGGATTACTGAGTGGCTCCCCTATATTATACAGGAAGAAGTCCAGAGTGCTGATTTATTCCCACTTTGGAAAACAATAGCATTCCCCATTGGAGGAATAATTGGAGCACTAGTTTGTGCCTGGTTCTCCGATAGGTATCTTGGAAAAAGACGAATGCCCGTTGTCACTGTATTATTTGGTGCGTTAGGTGTTTCTTTACTGATATATATACTCATCCCACCACTCGATTGGTTACTAGGGGCACCTATGCTTGTCCTAATCGGATTTTTGGTATTTGGCCCTCATGTATTATTGGTATCAACGATTCCGATGGAATTTGGGACTCGTAAAGCTGCTTCAACTGCAACTGGATTTATTGATGGGTGGGGATATGTTGGTGCTGCAGTTACATCATACGGATCAGCAGTCTTTTTGGACCTATTCGGTTCAGAAGGTGCAATTGCTTCATGGGCAGTTACGATAATCCTTGGTGGATTAATATTACTGCTAGCTTGGAACACCAAACCCGAAAAGCAGGAATATCACTAAACAAGATATTTCTTCTACCTTTCTTTTTTTCTCAAGTAAAGTCATTTTTATTCTAGGAATGATCCCACATAAGCTCAGATAACTCTAAAAAAAGGAATGAACCTCCTTTGATAATAATTCATTCTTTTTGATGAATAGAACTAAACATTTATCTTTTACTTGGCAAACATACATTTATTTAACTAGTCTAATCCTCCAACATACCAAGAGGAACGAACCGAATCAAGAGGAAGGTTTCAAATATTAGCACAAAAATAGCTGTTTTCGGGATGGGTTACGTAGGAATACCATGCGCAGCACTACTTGCTGAAGTACCCGAGTTTTATGTGATAGGAATTCAAAGACGTTCCAAACGTTCAGGGTGGAAGATAGATCATATTAATAGTGGTAAATCTCCATTTAAGGGGGAAGAACCAGGATTGGATGAACTAATTAGTCGTGTAGTAAAAAAGGGGAAATTCTCCGTAACCGATAACCCATCTGCATGCGCCATAGCAGATTTTATCTTGATAGATGTACAAACTCCTACCGATGATATTCATTATCCACGTTATGAATCTTTGGAAGAAGTCACCCGTCAAATTAGTAAACATATGAAGAAAGGAGTAACAGTTATAGTAGAATCTACTGTAGCACCAGGAACCACAGAAAATGTGGTCCTACCAATCTTAAAGGAAGAATCAGGCTTAACACCGGGAGAAGATTTTTCTCTGGCGTTTTCATACGAGCGAGTAATGCCAGGCAAATTATTAGATTATATCATTAATATGCCACGTGTTATTGGGGGAATTGATAAGCAGAGTGTGAAAAAAGCGGAGTGGCTGTATGCACACATTGTCAAAAGAGAAATTTCAACCATGAATAGCTGTATTGCCGCAGAATTAGCCAAGACGATTGAGAATTCGTATCGTGATGTCAACATCGCATTTGCGAATGAAATGGCGTTAGTATGTGAAAGTATGGGAGTGAATATATATGATATCATCGAAGTAATCAATGCACGCCATGATCGACACATGCATATTCCTGGGGCTGGTGTCGGAGGACATTGTTTACCGAAAGATCCATGGCTATTACGTTATGGAGCGATGAAATATGGAACACATTTTAGAGAACCCGAGATAATTTCTCTTTCGCGACGAATTAACGATAATATGCCAGTTCATCTGGTAGAATTAATAGGTAACCTCCTGAACAAACAAAACTTAGCATTTAGAGAGTCTAAGATTACTGTAATGGGGGTCGCTTATTTAGAGGATTCGGATGATACACGAAATACTCCAGCACGTCGAGTACTTTCTCTTTTACGTTCGAGAAATGCAGATGTAATCCTCCACGATCCGTTTGTGGAGTCTATAGACGGAGAAAAAGTGGAACCCGACGCACAAAAGGCAATTAAAGGGAGTAATTGTCTTGTGTTTGTTACAAAACATTCAGAATATTATAAACTCGACCTTTCAGAAATACAAAAAGAAATGAAAACCCCCATAATAATCGATGGACGGAATATTTTCGATTCAAGTAAGCTTAGGGATTTAGGATTTATCTATGAGGCGATTGGAAAGGGATAACTACTTTTCTTGTGATTTACACAGTATTGATAGTTGAAGTATCAGAATTTATCCATTTGATTGCTCGATATATTCCAAAGAAGTAAAGAACATATGCCACGACTTCAATGAGAGCAGGATTATCATTCCATCCAAATAATCCCGCTAAGATTCCCCCAACAATACTTTTTTCAAATCGAGTAGAATAACTAGGATCATAAGCCCATCCAAAGAGAAAATGAAGTAAGTCACCTAAAATAGTATTATTGATATTCCATACTTCTGTCCAAATGAAAAATTCAGCAAATGGATTACTTGTAGATTCCAGAAATTCAAAAATCTCATGCAGCCAATGAGCCAATAAACCAGCTGCAAACACAATGATAATTATACTGGTAAATCGAAAGAACCGTTTTGTATTAAGTTGATATGAGTAGCGAAATAAGAGGATCGAAGCAATTGCAGAGATGAATATTCCTAGAATAAGTCCAAATAAAATTGATAATGAGGTAGTAGGAACTCCTAAATTAACATAATTATCAATATAAGCCGCATACAGAAATATTACCAATTCAGCTCCTTCACGGGCTACTGAAAAAAAAACTACAAGGAACAAACCTAGTCGTTGTTTTTCTGTAATTGAAACAATAATTTTTTCCTCTAATTCTGATTTGATAGATTTAGATTGTTTTGTCATCCAGACGATCATCCAGGTTATAAAACACGCTGCGAGAAGCATGACCACACCCTCAAAAAGTTCCTGATATGCTTTGATTCCCTCTAATATTGTTAAAAACATCCATGCCAATCCGAAACTTGCGATAATAGCAGCCAGAGTACCATACCAGACATCACGATATAAATCATGCCGATTATTGATTTGTAAGAAAC
>JAEOTN010000508.1 GCA_016839865.1 Promethearchaeota archaeon
ATTCTCCGTGTAAACCAACACCTAATCCCCAACGAACGCGTTCACCAAGCACTAGGTCTATATCATAGATTTGTTCATCCATAATTTTTTCCAGGGTGTTTTTAGAAAGGAATCGAATTCCATCTAACTCACCTCCACAAGCAATAATTGATGCAATCTTGGCTATAGATCGTGCATTTCCATGTCCATTGGCAGCGGGAATTTCAGCCGCTTGCCATGCACGATCGTAGGAGTGATCCCGTACCGGTATGGGATTAAATTTTATTTTTATTTCAAGTGGTGCATTCTCTCGTATTTCCTTTGTAATAGATACAAAAAGTTTCTTGAGTAAGGCAATATCTCCAGGATTTCCTGTTATTTTCAAGTGTTCGCCTACATATTCGAACTCTTCATCTGTAGTTGAGAATAACGACATTATTGTATCGTGATGTCCCTTACGTGAGATAAATTCACAGTCAGGATTATCGGTTGTTCCTACTCTAAATTCCAAATGACCCTTCTTAATCACACCCGTAAAAATATTTTCCTCCCCATACATTATCGTGAAGTTTTTATCCACACCATCAAGGAGAGATTGAATTTCAGTAGAATTATTGGCTAGAGTAGCCATTCCAATCATAACAGGGATCATATTATCTAAAGAGAGAGGCACCGGTACCAATTTTGTCACTCGCGGGACATACTCCTCAGGTAATCCGATGTGAAAATCTAATTTCAATGGATTGGCGATTTCGTCCTTAAAGAAAGAACCGAGAGTTTTTCCTGATACTCGTTTGACCAACTCACCTAGTAAAAATCCTTGCGTGAATGCATGATAACCGGATTTAGTGCCAGGTTCCCACCACGGTTTTTGAGCTGCCAGTAATCCGGTCACTTTATCCCAATCATACCAAACATCTGATGCTGAAATCTCATTAAGACCCGCCAAACCCGTAGAATGACTCAAACAATGCCGAACCAAAACATTTTCTTTCCCGTTTTGAGCAAACTCTGGCCAGTAGGTTGCAACTCTCTCATCGAGGTCTAATAATTCCCTGTCAACACACATCATGGTGCAAAGCATGGTTGGGACTTTCGTGGTGCTATATACATTACAAATAGTGTCTTTTTCCCAAGGCAAAGTGAGTTCTTTGTCTTTATATCCACCCCAGATGTCAATGACAAACTTTCCGTCAAGAGTTACAGCAAATGAAGCACCGATTTCTGCTCCTTCTTCAAAATTTTTCATGAATGCTTGTTTGACTTGTTCAAATCGCGGTTCGTAATGACCATGTATTTTAATTTCTTTGAAATTCCTAGTTGATTTCTCACGCATGGTATCTGTTTCCCCTTTTTTCATTCTTTATGCCTTGATTTATAATTTTTATCCATCAATATGATCAAAATCGATACGAAAATAACTGCAAGTCCAATGTAATGATATATTTCAATTGGTTCACTTAAAATCAGCCATGCAAAAATGCTAGTAACAATTGGTTGTGGAGCAGTAATAGCGGAAGATATTGCTAAATCAATATGTTTTATACTAGTGTACCATCCAATATGCCCCAGGGTGTAACTGAATCCAATGAGGAACATGAATAGTAAATTCTTCCAGTTTACAAAAAGCATAATATTACTCATTGGGAAAATCAAAAAGTAGAATATACATAGTAAAATCGTACTGATTAAAGTGCGAATATAGATAATTTGAGACGGTGTTATAATTCCATCTTTAAGAAGCGGTTTTGCTACGGAATTACCTATTGTCCATAATAAGGGCATAATAAATAGAATTACTGTACCAATATTTATCTGGTCAATCTGAAAAGTCCCTGACGTAAAAGTATACACTAGAATTAGTAAAATTATTCCTGTAAAAATAATTTGAAGTACGGATGCTTTTTCTCTTAAAAAAATCCACCCGATGATTAATGTAAAAATTATATCTGATTTCATAACAATTGAACCTGATATTGCTCCAGATATATCGAATCCATAAAAAAACATTATCAAAGAAACTGCGAACACTGAACCAATAATTAAAAATCGCCACCAATACTTCCTTATTGTCTCTTTTATAAAATATGGATTTGATTTCCGATTATAGATTGTGTCTTTAATCGCAAAAGGGAGGATGATTAAATTTTCAAACAAATTTGTTGCTAGCGCAAAAATTACGGGATCTAATATTGCAGGTCTTTTTCCAGAGATTATTGGTTGTGAAGCTATAGCAAACAGGGTTATTACTGCCATCAATACCCCAAATTTAAACTTTGGAGATTTCTTCATTGTTTCTTCTTTTCCATTAGAGCCAACCTGTCCCGATTTACCTGAATTCTCCAATAGTTTCATTTCTTCTTCATCACGTCAGTTCATTGAATTAAAATCAAAACTCAATTCTTATTGTCATCTTTTCATTTTCTTTTATTACACAATCGTTTTCAAATTGAATCAGAATTTCTGAATTTCTTACCTTGCTTTCAAATATAATTTTTTCCGATCTAGCTTGAATCGTGACAGATTTCACTTTATTTTTGTTTATCGGTAAACCGAGGTCTATTTTTTTTAGATAAAGTGCACCTTCTTGAACCTTGATTTCACTGATTTGAACATTTCCTTTAACTTTGTTTGATAATAATCCCCATGCTGCTCCATTCACAAAGACTGAATTGAAATTGTTATAATTGATTTTAGGACTGAATTTCAGCGATTTAGAAGTTGCATGATACAAATATCCTTCCAAATCCATAAGGACACACCAAATATCTAACGCACGAGAGTAATGACTACCACATTCTATATGTTTCCATAATGCGCCAAATCTAAGGTATCGTTCATATACATCCTTTACAATCTGTAATGCTTCATTCGTCATACCTTCTTGGAGGAATAATGATGCGACACAATATTCTGTTCCTGTCCAAGGAGAAGCGGATTGGTAATTCCAATCTGGTTTATCTGTTTTATCAAGATGTTTGTCCGGGTAAAATCCATTCAACATTCCTTCGTTAGGGATATGACAATATTTTGCTATGGCTTGGAGTGTAGATTTGATTCGATCTTTATCTAAAATATCTCCAAGAGAAAGATAATGACCATACCATTGTCCGTTTAGACCATCCGAGTGAATAAAATAATCTTGTTTTAGTGTTCCATCCTCTGTGTGTGGATTACACCAGAGATTATAATATTCACCATTCCAAAGGAGTTTTTCAGTAGAATTTTGAGCTTTTTGCAACAGATTTTGCATTTTTTCAGCATATTCTTGATCGGTGTACAATTCAGCAATTCTTTGACTGACAATCAATGATGAAATCCACAAAGTGTTTACATACAATGAGTATCCTTCAAAATCCCATCCATCATATGTTTGAACAGAAATCCTTTCATTCGTCTCCTCATCTCGATATAAATAAGGTAATCCTATTGAATCGTCGATCACATGCATTGCTATCACCGAATCCATAGCTTTTTTCATTTTTGGCCAATGTGCATCTAGCCATTTTCTATCGTCTAAAAACATATAATTGCGGTATGTCTCCAGAACATAATTCATCGAGTTTTGAAGTTGCAAGTATTCATCCACTTCATCAAAAGTACCTGGGAAATAATGAGAAATACGACCTTCGGGATCTTTACCTGTTTTTTTAACTATTTCTCTAACTACCTCTATTTGCTTTTGTTCATTATGCAGTAACGATTCATCTTTTTTTAGATATGTTTCGAATTCTTCAGCATTCTCTTTAATTGCCATTGCAAACCGGATATATTGTCAGGATTGAGGAGTTAACTGAAATTTAGCAATAATATCAACAATTTTTATAGCTAATTGTGGGAATAGTTGAACTACAGGAAATGTTGCATAGTAGTTTACGTCCGTGGTCAAAATACCCGCCATCCCTTGACCTTCCCAAATTCCAAAGTTACCCCCACGATCATAAAAAGTCGCTTTCACCATGGTTGTTAGCTGTGCATTGATCGAATCCGCTAACCAATAATCCATAGAAGAGTTGTATAATGCTTCTTTAAACCGCATAGACCTTTGATACAGGTTTTTTTGATTTTCTAGTAGGTATTTTGAAACTTCTGCAGAATTTTTGAACCAATTTTCATACATGTGTCCGATACTAGTCGTTCCACCTAATGGTACATGGTTGGGAAAATACCAAGTCAATATATACCCTACTTGTTTTTCTTCTCCCGGTTCTAATTCAACTTTCGTGCAAAGAAGTCCTTGTTCCCCCTTTGTATAGGTTTCTGAGGGAAACATGATTTGTAATAGTTGTTTCATATCAACACTATCCTCATATGCTCGAGTTTTTTTCTCAATATCCTTGAGAATTTCCGGGTTTCTTGCAACGAGCATTTCAAATTTTGTTTTAAAATTTTCATTACGTTCTACTACTAATTCTGCATATTTCTTCCACCGATAGTTCATATCAAATTTGTATTTACTGTCTTCTTTCTCTAATTTTTCTAAATCCGCTGCGATTTTAGACCCTAGGAAGAATTCTCCTTGTCTTCTCAATCTCTGTGGCATGTGCTGATACATCAGTTTAAATTTTCGAAAGTCTAGACCGATACTCATAATCCCAGAGATAATTCTACCACCCAGATTCATGAATTCTTCATAATCTTCTGCACGATCTAGATTTGATAATTCCCCATTTTCTTTCAAATCGTTCCAAATGCCAAGAAAGGGTCCTCGCATAGGAACATAATCCCGATTAGCGAGGTAGGAAACGTCTTGTCCCGGATTAACTCCAAGAACTGTAATATTTCCGTGTGCTGATGGATGTGAATCGGGGACTCCTTCAGCAGTAAATGTAATTCCCTTATGATTATTAATTTCAATAGGTAAATTGTGAGTTTTTTTCCCAAATACATCGTATCCGACCGGATTTGGAATTGCCATAAGAATTGATGTGGAGATGGGTTTATCGGTCGGATTTTTGACGCTAAATGTAAAATAGATACCGGGAAGTGATGAGTTTTTAGTATCTAAGGGGATAAAAGAAGAAAATGCTTCCATAGAAACCTCTACAGGAAACTGGTCGAGATCTAAATCATCGTATTTCAGATTTACAAATGGAAATTCCCCATTATATTGGATATCACGAATGTGTTTGATATCGTACTGCATATAGGGCATTTCCATTTCAATTCTTTGCATTTTTTGTAGTATTCGGATGATAGGTCTCTTATTTTGTTCCTTTACGCGGATTGCAAACATGGATTCCCATGGACCGACGATTCTGGATTCATCATCCATCATCAAGATTTTCTCTCCTTTCCATGGACGGTCATTAAATATCTGCCAATCATGTAAACAACCATCAGGTCTAAGTTCAATAGATCCTGCACCTATCCCGCCTAAAGGAATTCCACATAAGTCTTGATTTGATACATTTTTAATCTTGTAATCTGGAATTTCTCTATTAGTTTTAGTTATTTTGGTCATTTTCTTCTTCCTCGCTAATTTCAGTACCTTCTTTAAATGTGAAAAATTGATATCGAATATCCCTCTGAACATCGAACCAGTCATCTAGAGGCATACCGGTGGTTATTTGCCAACCTTCCCAAGCCGCATCGGGAATGAATCCATGATCAACTGTTAAATCAGGGATAGGACCTAGATTATGTCTGTTCCAAATGATGTTCGCTGTAATTATTGTCCGTTCTGCAGGATTTACGGCATCTGGAATGTAAATTTTAACTGGAAATCTGCCAAATGTAGTAGATGGAACGTTTACTTTCGGTTCAAATTCTGATTTCCATCCACTTGGAAGATTCAATTTAATTTCAACGTTAGCAGGTTTTTCCGAGTAATTTCTCAAAATTATATCAACGTTAATATCGGAACCCGGTTCAGTAACAATTCGTATTGGCTTAAACGAAATCCAATTTGGATCAAATCCAAAATTTGGATCATCATACGGCACTAAATCCGCTATAGTAGATTCATATTCAGATACAACTTCTTTGTATTTTCTAAAATTTTCTTCAGTAACCTTCACTATAGCATAATGAGGAAGAGCTAAGTATTCGGGTTTACACTCAAGTAATGTATCTGCACATTTCATGTAACCTACCCTCTCA
>JAEOTN010000509.1 GCA_016839865.1 Promethearchaeota archaeon
ACCAATCTCTTGTATTCGTTCTGAATATCTGTGGATTCAAATGAGGTAGCTGGGATTTTCTGGTCAAATATTGCTTTCTGATATGTCTTTGCAGCAAGATTATCATTAGGTTCCAGTAATAATTCCATTCCCTCTGATTCTGCAGATTCTACAGTAAGCCATCTGTTTTCCCCTAATGGAATATCTTGTTTTTTAATGAAGCCAAGTTTTTTTGTATAAAACTGAAGGGCTTTTTCTTGATCATCAACAAATACACTTGTTAGATTGATCTTCAATTTTTATAATCCTCGTTTTTTCTTATTTTCTGAGATGTATTTTTCTATTTCTGCTCTTGGAATTTGTTTCAATTTCATATGCGAGGGAATTCCTATATCCCATTCATAATTTAGTAGAATCTTCAACGATTTTTGAGATTGGTCCCAATTATCATGTACCTTTTCCAGAATTTGCTTGATTTTTCCAAAGATCCAAATTAATACATCCCCTAAGAGCATAATTTTTTCCTTTTCGAGTAAAAGACAGAGATGACCAAACGTGTGACCGGGTACATGAATTGCTCTGATTCCTAACGCTTCATCGATCATTTCTTCATGTTCAACCAATCTATTTGGTTGTAAATCCGCTCTTTTTATGTCTTTAGCGAAATGGGGGCCTTCATTTTTATGGGTGATTATTTCGATCGTATGGTTAGGATAAGCGTTTTTCACCTCATCGATAAGTGGTGCCAATCCTTGTGTGTGGTCATAATGCCGATGCGTAAAAACTATCCTCTGAATCTTATCAAGCGAGCCCCATTTTTCTTTAATCTCCCGAATAACGATTTTCGCATGTTTTTTCGTACCAGTATCAACCAAAGTTAATTTCTCATTATCATTGGTTATCACAAAAATCGGTACCCAGAACAATCCTTTTTTCGATATTACGTACAAATTTTCCGAGATTTTTTTCATAACTACCATCTGTCTTGAAATGTCTAACTATACTACAATCTCTCCCATTTTAAAATTAATCCACTTTGAGTTCTTCCTAGAAATTATTTTAAATTTCAAAGCCATAGATTTACTTGTTCTGGTGTAAACCATGAAACTTTCAAAGAAGACATATAAGATTCTTGGAGTCACCTTTTTTACAGTAATTTTAGGTGTAATCCCTATTTCAGTACTAACTGGTGTCCCTCCTTTCATTGAAGAAGTCCCATCACAAGATATCATGCAATCTAGTCTGATTAACGGTTCTCAACAATCCTATTTTCATATGAGTGTCTACCAAACACTAGAAGCTAAGGAAAACAATTGGTTTCCTGATAATCCTTACCTCATTAAACTCTTCATCGATAATAAGCAGGTAAATTTACGAAGATATGCGGAACCCGTAAAAAATGAGAATGATGAAACTCAATATATCGCCTATAGCTTCTATAAATTATTCAAACCCGGACATTTTGAGTCAGGTACTTATGAAATGCGATGGGAGCTCTGGGTAAGGAAAGGATACCAAGGTCATGAAAAAGGAAGATGGCGAATATTCATCGATTATGATGGAACATACTCAGCTGAATGGCCTAATATTCCAGCGGGGGATGAATGGGTAGTATATAATACGTTTGAGGTATTCTACGATGGTGTTGATCCCACAGATCCCCCTCCTGCATCTCCAATCTTTACATTTCCAATTGAACCTCCAAGATTACAACCTGTATAAAGGTATGAAAAAATGCAAGCTCCAACTCACATTCTAGCTGGAGTCCTCTTATTGGAGATTTTTCAGAATATTTTCCCTAATTCACCCATCTGGCTTCAAGTTTTAGTTGTTTTTCCTCTCAGCTTCGCAAGTCATTATCTGATTGATCCCTCCGCAATAATAACCTACCATCCACCTGAAGCAGATTGGAAGGATCCTTTCTGGGTGACCTACCATGTATTTGTTTACATCGGTGCAATAGTATGTTTAGTTTTCTTTTTGGTAGAATATTGGTGGGTAATTATTGCAGCTAATCTGGTTGATATCATCGATTGGGGCATATTAAGAGGGATTTTCAAGAAAGGACCGGTACTACATGCAGCGGCTGATAAAGTGAGGAATTTTCTTTATAAAAACACTCCAAATTGGACTTATAAGAAATGGACTATAATTATCGAATTCGGAATTGTTGGAGTTCTCCTAACTCTAATATTACTATTAAGATAAAAAAAAAGAAAATTTTATCCTCTTGAAACAAAGAGAACAGGTTCTACATTCTTCAAATTACCTTGCATATTGAGAGGGTCTTTTTTAATCGGTTTTTTACCGAGTTTGAATAGTGCAAGGAAAATAAATTCAAAAGAAGGATAGCCTTTTGCTAAACAGATCAACCGAATGATTCCTTCCCACATTAACACCACCGCTGCAACAGCTATCAAAGTCCAACCTAATTGTGCTTGGTAGGCTGTTCGCATATCGACAACCGGTATTAGAGGATTTGCGTTATTTAATGGGACTGAAATCAAAGTAAGTGCACCTCTAGGGATTATCTCAATAATATTGAATACAAAGAGAGTTAATGCAAAATATCCCCATCTGCGAATCCATCGCGAAACTCTAACAATTCGGTTTCTTTTTCGATCGACCAACATTCGAGGACTAAATTCAAAGATCCGCAACGCGATGGTTACAATAACCATTTGTAACCCAATACTAAATAGAATAAAACCTGTTGGATGAATGTGGAATACCGGATTTAAACTATCAATGAATCTATCTATGAATAGCCAATAAGCAGCTCCACCTAGCGTTAATACACCACCAATTCCTCCTGTATACCATAACATTCTCTTTTTCGGCTCATTTTGACTAATTAACACGCCAAATATAGCTCCTACTAAGAAAAGACTATAATTTGGAAAAAGGGGGAATTCTCTTGCAGCAAGACTGTTTATCAGCCATCTTATGTAATATCCACCGTTGGTGCCCAAATTACTGTGTATATATGCATCAGTTAATATCATTTGGTTATAATCTGAGAATCCAGAGATGGAAGCTGCCCAATTATGCATGAAGTCTGAAAAAAATATGAAAAATGCTGCAATACCTGCTAAAATTCCAATTTTTATTAGGCTTTGGAATTTTTCCTGCAATTTGATTTTATTTAGTTGTGCTAAAAGAACAAAAAGCACTGCAGTTATCATAACCGAAAAACCAATATTTGATAAAGTTTCAGCACGATAAATAAAAGTCCAGAGATTCCAATACCAAGTCCCTCCCCCGTTAAATCCACCACTCGCGAACCACTGACCAGTCATTCCCCAAGGACTTAAGAAAGGTTCACGTAAAAATCCAAAAACATATAGTGCAAATCCGAATATCAATTGTTTTACTAAAATCCTACCTAGAGATTGTCCATTCTTTAACATTTTACTCATGGTAAACCAATGCACTACCGCACTGATAAGCATAAAAAATGTCTGCCAATGAATAAATATCCCGATAAAAGCAACTAAAATGAGCTCTATAGTTCCCATTGAACCAATAGGGGTATTTACTAAATGACTTATGTTCAAAAATACATGAAAAATGACCATGAGTAGAATAGCCCAACCTCTAAGAATATCCATTGAAAGTAGACGTTTTGCCATACACGTTAGAAACTTTGTAAAGTATTTAATGCTAGTGTTCTTCCCAATTCGAACCCACATACCTTATATATTAGTTCTTCCTGTTGGTGGTGGATTTTTCAAGTAAGTAAAAACTTCTACATTGTAAAGGATCAGTTGAGAATTGAGTGGATCCTTGAAATTCGGTTTTTTCCAAAATATCAATCCTGTGAATAGGCGTAAAAACACTTCTAGACTCCCATAAAATCGAGCGAATTCCCATAATCGTATTATTCCGTACCAAAAGGCAAGTGAAGTAAATACAAGAAGAAGAATTATCCCCATATTCCCTGTCGTTCCCGTTACCAAGTCAATGTTGAAAATTTGAGAAATAATCCATCGTGGTATCAAATCTAACAGTTCCATACAAAAGATTGACATAGATAACATCCCAAATCTTCTGAAAAATCGTAGTCTTCTTACCGTTTTTTCATAGTTAGGGTGAAATTCGATTAACCTCATGAAAAATAAGAAACACATTGATTGTACTCCCAAATTCAAAAATAACATCCATGTAGCATGTAAATGAGTCCAGATATCCTCAATTAAATTTTCAGTAAAAGGTAGCAATCCTAATCCAACAACCACAAACCCTAGTGAAAAAAAGAAAGCTAAACGCATGAATTTTTTCATAGGTAAAGACTTTCGACCAAAGATAATACCGTATATTGCACCAAATAATGCTGAAGAAAGAAAAGGAAATAGTGGTTCTTGCCATCCTACTAGGTTTGCTAAGAAAATCAAATATATACGTTCTTTAAAATTGTATGCAGTAGTGGATCTGATGTCTAATATGGGGATTCCAGTGCCAATTTCGACCCATTGAACTACAAAAGGTCTAAAAACGATTATAAGAATGCATAATATCCCAAAAATGATGATATTTCTGTAAGGTTTTTTCAATCCTTTTCCTCGGGTCATCAAAAAAAATATTATTGCAATGATAATCCTACTTAGAGCTATTGATTCCAACGTGTCTGAAAATTGCAAAGCTCCTAATCTCGAGGCTGGATCCCATACTCCATTAAAAATATATTCGTAGAGCACTGCACCGGGTAAAAGGAAAATCTTAAACACATAAGCCACAACCAATAGCAAAATCGCATTGATGAATTGTTTTAAAAAAATAACAATTGGTTTGGTTTCACCTTCAAATCCCTTATGCATGGAATATACTTGTGACGCAGCAGAGATCATGAGGAAAAATCCCTTCCATTTACCAAGGAATATCAATGGCGATAGAAGAACGAGCAGTAATTTACTTCCCGTTACGGGATCTAAGATACTGAGATCTACTGCATAGATGAACATATGAGATACAATAACCATAAAAATCGCTATTCCCCGTAAGACATCTAAGGTGATCACGCGTTTCATTATTATCCCTATTAAGAGATGAAGGATTTATTAATTTGCACAAGC